>JAYVZR010000251.1:0-31533 GCA_043783135.1 Ferruginibacter sp.
AAATGCAATTCGAACACAAGTGTGGTGTACATTAATTGCCCAGTTACTTTTAACTGTTTTACAAAAAAAATCAGCTGTAAAAAAAGCATTTTCAACAGTAGCTACTTTAGTTCGCATTCATTTAGTTAGCATGCTGGATGTTTATGAACTATTAAAAAATACTAGTAGAAGTTGGGTTAAAGCAAAGGCTAACAACTCAGCCCAGCCTTCCCTGTTTCCAAAATGAGGGAGGGGCCTGCTTTTAAAAACAAATACACAACACAGTAAAATCAATACTTTCAGTCGATAAAGATTACGGCTTTAATTTTAGCCGGTTGATAGTGATTCCGTTTATATTAAGCACCGTTACTACATCCAGTATTGAAAGAATCAGCGAAATAACAGAAAGCAAAGCATGGTTTCAATTGTACCATCCTTCAGATAATTCTTTAAGGGATGATATACTAAGAAGGCTGGAAGCAGCGCAATATCCCGTATTGGTAATTCTGTGCGATGTACCATCATTTGGTTTTAGGCCAAGGGATATCAGGAACGGCCTTGCAATGCCGCCTAAAATGACCCTTAAAAACATGCAACAGATAATGGGCAAACCCAATTGGGCTTTACACACCCTTTATCATGGCCAACCAGCCTTTGCAACCATGAAACCCTATATGCCCAAAGGTCTGGATATGAAACAACTAGGTCTTTATATGAACCGTACATTTTCGGGAAGGCTGGACGAAGAAAAAATTTCACAAATCAGGGATCAGTGGAAAGGCAAACTCGTATTAAAAGGGGTGGCAAGTGAAGAAGATATTGCTATGGCCATTAAATTAGGATTGGACGGCATTATTGTATCCAATCATGGCAGCCCGGCAGTTGGACGCAGGACAATTGGCCATCAAAGCGCTTGAAGTAATTGTAAAAAAATACAAAAGGCAGATAAAAATTATGATGGACAGCGGGCTTCGTTCAGGTACTGATGTGGCAAGGGCCATGGCATTTGGTGCGGAATTCACATTTATGGGAAGGTCTTTTATGTACGGAGCCGCCGCATTGGGTAACCAGGGGGGAGACCACACTATCGCTATTTTAAAAACACAATTACAGCAGGTAATGGAACAGCTATGTTGCGAAAAGACTACAGACTTTTCAAATCACCTCGTAGAGTAATATTTTACATTTGAGATTTATATCACAAATGTCATTACAAACCAAAGAGCTTACAGTATATAATTTACGGTATTGTATATACACAATGGTACAAAAAGAATTGCAGCGTCGAATTTCTCCTATGCGTAACCTCTCAACTTTCTCATCATAAAGAGTTTTTCCATCTCTTTTAAATTTTCGAACTCCGCAGTTAGACTTTAAAAAATTGGCCTAAAGATTAATGTGCATTAAGAAAAAAAGCAGCTTGCTATTTTAGTAAGTCATAATGTCATTATTTCAAAAGACTACAGCTAAGTAATTAAATGGGGGAGACTGGCCTACATTTTTCCCAACTACTTTGAAGCATTTTATGTTTACCAAGTAAAGCCACCTGGCATTCGGGCGAAAATACAACTAATTCTATTAGCTTTTAATCGGAAATTATTCAAAGGCTTTCTATTAACTACTATCCAAATTAATTAGTGTTACTATATTATTATAAGTAATTGATAGAAAATTTTTTACAATTTTTATTTATAATATAATATTCAAAAAATTAAATAAAATAGATAAATATTTCGATTCAATATTAACCGTTTTAGTAAATTAATAAATTATATAAAAATATTGTATAAATATTTGATTATAAATTTATTATTGTATTTTATTGTAGTTATGTTTTATATAAATAATAATATAAAATAAAAATTAATACGGCTAAAACTTATTTTGCTATTTTAGACTTTATTATTTTTTTGGCAGGCTTCTAAGGAAATGGATAAACTTATTTTTAAAACGATTTATAGGGCCTGAATTTCAGAATTCAGTGTATTAATCCAAAAAGTGTAATTATGGCAGTTGTGAAGTTTTTAGTAAACAGGTGATTTATTAGTTGCGGAAACTAATAGAAGAATATTTTTTTGACTTATTTAAAAAGTCAGGTTTTTAAATAACAGCAGTGATTTTTTTGTCAATTTTTTAAGATGACCAGGAATAACTGGCTTTGGAAAATAAAAGTTTTTGGATAAAAGGGGGTAAATTTAGAAATTTTGGCCATTATTTTTTTCAAAAATAAAAGCCGGTTTCTTTAAATTTTATCTATTTGGCAATAACTAAACGATTTTAATTTATTCAAAAAATGGCTTTTTTTAAGTGATTTAACATATTTAACCGTAAATTTACGGTGAAGTTATTTTGAAAATATCAAAATCGGTATTATGTTTACATCAGAAATCGAAATGACCCTTACCTCGGTTATCCGTCTTTCAAAAGCAAAAATCCTCTGTTAATAATTCTACATTCATTTGAGTTATTTTTTATTTCTCTGAAGACCAGATTCTGAAACCTCAAACCACAAAGAAATGAAAAGTAATTTTACATTAATCTGTAAGGGATTTTTAATACATGCCTTAACATTTTCCTTTTATTTTCCTGCTTATTCACAATGTGCTGCTCCATCTATGGTATTTCATAACCCTATATTAGTTTCCGGAGTTAAAGGGCAGAAAAATGCTAAATATAAATTTTCGTCAGTAACCCAAGGTGTTGATGCTTATATTACAATACAGGATATAGTTGGGGGAGCCACATTGATTGATATAGATAATACAGCCCAGGGATATGATGCAGCGTGGCAACCTACTATTAGAACCTCTTCTACTCAAGCGAGTGGAGAATGTTATATAAGCTGGAAGCTTCAATTTTTAGATTCTATCAATGGTAATGAACATAAATATCCATGTTTTATATTATCATTTATTGATGTTGATGGTGACAATTCAAAGGTCAGGGAATTTGTGGAAGCCAAATCTCCCAATAATTTTACTCTTTCTAATCCTTCAGATCTAACTATAACAGCCGATTGTCAATTAACTAAGGCTTTAGGCCCATTAAAAAACTTTAATGATATCGATACTTCTTCATGGAGTACTAATATTAATTATAATTATTCTTATAATGATAAAGTTGATGAAATTCGTACAGGTATAAATCAAAAAGCCGGGTTCTGTGCACAAAACCGATTGTTTTGTTCTTATTTTACTAAAACTACTCCTGCTTTTAGTATTATATTACCTGTAAAATATTCTTCTTTTGATGCTGTAGTATCTGATCAGACAGTTAAATTAAAATGGGTTACTGTAGAGGAAATGAATAATGATCATTTTGAAGTTGAAAGATCAACTGATGGCGTAAACTTTTCTACTGCAGGTTATATAATAGGTGCAGAGACTGTTGAAGGAAATAAAAATACTTATAGATTTAATGAAAATACAGCTAATTTCAAAAACACTAATATTGTATACTATCGTTTAAAACAAATAGATAAAGACGGAAATTCAAGCTATAGTAAAACATTGGCTGTACAATTAAGGGCAAAAGAAGGGATGGTATTACAGGTTTCTCCTAACCCTTTTATATACAAAATTGATGTAAGGTTTGAAGCTAAGGAAAGTGGAAATTCAGAAATTCGTGTGATAAATTTAGCTGGCCAAACAATTATATCAAAAAAAACTGTTATAAGTAAAGGGTTTAATAATTTGGCTTTAAACGATTTAATCAAACTGTCAAAAGGAATGTATATCGTACAGGTTATGGTTAATGGAGTTATAAACGACTCTCAAAAAATAATTAAGAATTAACGGGGGTTAAGTGACCAAAGGGGAGTTGTAAAGAATTCTGCACAGCTTCCCCAACATCACATTAATCATTAAAATATAAAATTGATTTGTAAAATTGCTTTTTAATAAATAATAGTAACCAAATACAAAACTGTATTGCTTTGGTCACAAAAAAAGTATATATTTAAGCAGAATTTATAAATTAATAAATTTAAGAGTTGTACTTGAACCTTAAATAAATTAATATCCTTTTAAAATACGCATATCTAATCCATTGAAAATCTGCATTTTTTTTAATAAAAAAAATTACAGATGAAAAAAAAGTGGTATGTAGTGTACACCAAATCTCACTGCGAAAAGAAAGTAGCTGCCTTATTAACTAAAAAGAAAATTGAAAATTATTGCCCGCTTAACAGAACGCTAAGTTCTAAGGGTAATACTAAAAAATGGGTGTACGAGGCCTTATTTGCCTCCTTTGTATTTGTACATATTACTGATGAAGAAATAAATAATGTAAAACAGATTAATTCTGTAATTAATTTTATTTATTGGTTAAATAAACCAGCAGTAGTCAGCGATACAGAAATTGAAAATATAAATGATATTACCAGGGAGTATTCTAATATACATCTCCAAAAAGTAAGCGTTAATCCCAATGATGTTGGAAGTTTTTTCAGCGACCCTCTTATTGATATCAATACCAACGCTACTTTAATTTCAGTTAACAATTCAAACTTTAAATTGTTAGTTCCTTCAATAGGATATGTAATGACAACTGAAATTGAAAAATCAACTATTGATGTATTTAATTATGGATTTGAAAGAACTAAATTGGTTTCATAAACAATATTTATCAAGGGCTCAAAAATAACTGATGAATAGGAAGTAGTATTTATACAAAATTTTAATATCTATATAAATTAGCCGGTTTGTTTACCTTAAAAAATTAACGGCACATTAATGCCAGCATTATATTGGCTTACTGAAACTATATAGCATATGAAAAAGAAGATAGATTATTTTCCAGAATTAAGACAAGGCTTTTCATTAATACGCTTAAAATATATTTTAAAGAAACAAAGTACCCTTTTTCAATTATTTCCCTCTTACTGGGAATTGGCTCCTGTTAGATTGGAAAAAGTAATGACCCGTAACAATATTGAAACCACCATTCACCAACAAGATAATTTCAGGTTGCATCAAAATGATTTTTTAAAAATAAAATTGTTTCTATATTATGCAATCAATAAAATAATAGAGCACAAATAGCGTTTACTTATCAACCCAAAGATAAAAAACGCTTGTGCTTGGTAATCAAGATGTTTTCTTTGGGGGTTACAGAACCTTTTAGGTTCGTAAACGAAGACCCGATTTCTATCGGGTCTTTTGATTTTTATGCTCTTCTGAAATGCATAAAAGATATTTTAGCAGCGAACACTTTAACTCAAAAAGGGTATCTAAAATACTATGTTGAAACCCGTTTTTTACCAGTAGATAATTTTGGCAGCTTGTTGTTTTGTGGTGTAAGTTTATATTTTTTCATTATAAGCAATGGTGTAATATCCATCTTACCCTTATCATCCTTTAATTTAAAATAGTAAGTATTAATTTGTTTTTTTCCTGATTGTTCTTCTTCAATTTTTACAAGTGCAGAAAGCAAACTGTCTTTTTCTGAATTTGAAATGGTGGTAGCTATTGTTGGTGCAGCTTTATTTTTATTAAGTAGTTCGTCTTCATTAACCATCGCCATTATATATTCTTTTTCTATATCAACAGGTGCTTGTTTTTTTGTTAAGGCCATTTTATTTATTCTTGTCTTTTTAGAGGCTGTTTGTTGAACAGGAATTTTATCAAAAATTATTTTTGATCGGTTTTCGTTTGAATTAGATGTATTGGCAAAAACTGCATTTGTAGTGGGAGATATTTTTTTTACGATATCATCAATCTTATTATTATTGACTTGTAAAGAATTTTTATTTTTTATTGAGAGTGTTTGTAAACATATGGAAGCAATGAAAATTAATAAACAAAGGCCAGCAAGCTTAAATTTTTCTGAAGAATTAATATTTGTTTTTGGTGTTTGATTATTTAATAACCTTTTTATACGATGCAATAATATTTTTTTGTTATTGGTGGCTGCCATAGCTAATTGTATTTGTTGATGGCGCTGCTCTTCCAGTATCAATAAGGATTTGGCATATTCAACTTTATTAAATTGATAGTTGAGCACCCAATCATCGCAGCAATTTTCCCTTTCTTTTTTTACAGCTTTGTTTAATAAAACAACAAAAGGGTTAAAATACAATATCATTACCAACAGGGATTGTAAAAAATTCAGCAGGTAATCATTTCTTTTTATATGAGCCAATTCATGCAGCAGAATAGCATTTACCTGTTCAGTACTTAAATTATTAATTACAGCCGCAGGTAATAGAATAATTGGTTTAATAAAACCAGTTACTGATGGTACTTCAACATATGCAGATAGCCAGACCATCACTTTCTTTTTGATACCTAAATGAATGGCCGCCTGGTTGGTAAAAATTTTAATATCTACAGGAACTTTCAATAAATTACTGGTACTTATAAAGCGAAGCTTAAAATAATGCTTAAAAAATTTAATAATATACAAAGCCAGTATTGTAAAATAAAAAACAGCAAGCAGGGGAAGAGCTTTGTTAAATACCTGAAATTTTACCAGCCAATTTTTTGTAAATACTTCATTGGACTGTTGAAGTAACTGGTAATTTTGAGCAATAGTAAATACAAACCAGGTAAATGATAGAAATAATAATGCCTGGCTAAGATAATATTTTATTATGGCAGATAAATCTTTATCTAAAAATGTTATAGCAATATAAATGAGCCATAATAATGCAGCCTGCCATAAGCTATTAACAATAGCCCAGCCAATTAATTGTAAAAAATAAGCGTTGTCAAAAAATGCAATCAGCATAAAACACCTGTTATTAAATGTTTTTCAAATAATTCCTTATTTCGTCCAGCTCTTTTTTTGATGTTTTATGATTGCCCAATGCCTGCATTATCAATTGCGATGATGAACCGGAAAACAGTGAATCTATCATCTTGTTTAAAAACAGGTTTTGTGTTTTTTCTTTGCTTACAACTGGCTGGTAAATATGCGTTTTGCTGCTGCTATCCCTTGAAACAAGGCCTTTTTCAAACATTATCTGCATTAGTTTAAGAGTGGTTGTGTAGCCTGCTTCTTTAACTTTTAATAGTTCTTCGTGTACATCTCTAACTGTTGCAGATTTGCGTTCCCACAACACCTGTAATATTTCAAGTTCTCCTTCTGTAGGTCTATTATTTTTTATTAATGTCATAATACGATATTTTTCGTATGTAAATATAAAAGATAATTTCTAAAAGAAAATAAAAAAATTCTTTACTGATAATTTAAGGAAACATAAATTAAAAGAGATATAGTAAAAACCTGCTTTATAGTTGCGTATATGCAATAAAAAAACCTTATGTTTTGCATAAGGGCTTTTATTGGTCGCAGTTTGTTTTGGTATGCTATTTTTAAATTGTTCTATTTATTTTTATTTTCTGTACTGCTCATTTTCATCATCGTTTCTATTTGCGCTTTTCTATTCAATTCAATTTTATCATGATGCAATTTGGCAAGGGTAGGAGCAATAACCAATGAAACGATACTCATTAATTTAATTAAGATATTCATTGATGGACCTGAGGTATCTTTAAAAGGATCTCCTACTGTATCACCGGTTACAGATGCCTTGTGCGGATCTGATTTTTTATAATACATGGTTCCATTAATATCAACACCTTTTTCGAAAGACTTTTTTGCATTATCCCATGCACCTCCTGCATTGTTTTGAAAAATACCCATTAGCACGCCACTTACCGTTGCACCAGCTAAAAATCCACCTAATACTTCCGGTCCAAAAACAAACCCAATAATAATGGGCGATAATAAAGCTATTGCACCAGGTAACATCATTTTTTTGAGCGAAGCTTCTGTAGAAATAGCCACACATTTATCATACTCTGGTTTGCCGGTGCCTTCCATAATTCCAGGTATGGTGCGGAATTGGCGGCGAACTTCTTCTACCATTGCCATGGCCGCTTCACCCACCGCACGAATGGCCAATGAAGAAAATATAAAAGGAATCATTCCACCTACAAATAAACCAGCCAAAACATCAGCGTGGTAAATATCAATTCCATCAATACCCGCAATACCAACAAATGCAGCAAATAAAGCAAGGGCTGTTAATGCTGCTGAGGCAATGGCAAAACCTTTACCACTGGCTGCTGTTGTGTTACCAACGGCATCTAAAATATCTGTTTTTTCACGCACATCAGCAGGTAACTCACTCATTTCAGCAATACCTCCGGCATTGTCTGCAATAGGCCCAAAAGCATCAATTGCCAGTTGCATGGCCGTTGTAGCCATCATTCCAGCCGCAGCAATTGCAACACCATATAAACCTGCACATGCAAAAGAACCATAAATACCACCCGCTAAAACCAGTATCGGTAAAAGTGTACTTTCCATACCCACGGCTAATCCTCCAATAATATTGGTAGCATGGCCGGTAGCAGATTGACGGATAATACTCATTACCGGGCGTTTACCCATTGCCGTATAGTATTCTGTTATTATACTCATTAATGCGCCTACAACTAAGCCAACCATGATTGCGCCAAATACTCCATTCTTTGTAAATGGAATGTTACGTAAAACCATTTGATCCGGCATTAAATAATTTACTAAAAAGTAACAACCTATAGCCGTTAAAATCATGCTGCCCCAGTTACCCATATTTAAAGCACTTTGTACTTTATGTGTGCTTAAACCTACGTTATCACTAATACGCACAAAGAATGTTCCTATTATAGAAAGTATAATTCCCATGGCTGCAATAAGCATTGGTAATAAAATTGGTGCCATGCCTGAAAAATGGTCGGATGCTTTAGCAAGTTCAGCAGTAATAGTTTCCCTTCCTAAAACCATTGTTGCTAAAACGGTTGCTACATAGCTGCCAAAAAGATCAGCACCCATACCGGCTACATCACCTACATTATCGCCTACGTTGTCAGCAATAGTTGCCGGGTTACGTGGATCATCTTCCGGAATACCAGCTTCTACTTTACCCACTAAATCGGCACCCACATCAGCAGCCTTTGTATAAATACCACCACCAACACGTGCAAACAAGGCAATAGATTCTGCACCTAAAGAAAAACCTGTTAATATTTCAATGGCTTTTTCAAGTGCTAACCTATATTCTTCAGAACCAGTTGATAAACCAGAAACAAATGTCATGTAAAGAATAATAAATAAACTACCCAATCCTAAAACAGCCAAACCTGCAACCCCCATCCCCATTACACTTCCACCTGTAAAAGAAACAGATAGTGCTTTGCTTAAACTTGTTCTGGCAGCTTGAGCGGTACGTACATTGGCTTTAGTAGCCACTTTCATTCCTATAAAACCTGCCAAAGCGCTAAAAAAAGCACCCACTACAAATGCCAAAGCAATACTCCAGTGGCTATTGGCATTACTATAACCCATAATACCTAATAGTAAAGCACCAATAATAACAAAATAAGTAAGGATTTTATACTCTGCCTTTAAAAAGGCCATTGCACCTTCCGCAATATAAGTGCTGATTTCCTTCATCCGTTCGTTTCCGGCATCTTGTTTAGATACCCAGGCAAACTTGATAAAAGTATACAAAAGTCCAACAATGCCTAATGCAGGAACTACGTAAAACAATTTGTCCATAATGATTATATATCGTTAAAATTTGGAGGGCAAAAATAGGGTAATTGATGCAAAAACAGCGAAAAAACACTATTTATTGAAAACAGCTGATTTTAGCCATTATAAAAATCAATAAAAAGTAGCAGAACTGACAAGCTTTGTTTATGAGCTGGGCTTTTAAAAATGGGGGTAATCAATGAAGACAAACAGTATAAATTATTAATAAGAAGGTTATTAATAAGAAGGTGCAGTTTTTTATTTATGTAATATTCAGTAAAATCGTATTTTTTTTAATTTGTTTAAAAGCATCTCCGATAAAATCAATAATATCGCTCGCAATCATTGCTTCCTGAGATATGTTTTCAGCGGCTATATTTCCTGCAAGTCCATGTAAGTATGCTCCCAATATACAGGCTTCTTTTTCTGTGTAACCCTGTGCAAGCAGTCCACAAAGTATACCGGTCAGTACATCGCCGCTGCCGGCAGTGGCCATACCTGCATTGCCAGTAGTATTAAAAAAACAAGATCCATCAGGACAGGCAATTAAACTATAGTGTCCTTTTAATAATATATAACACTGCAGGGTAACCGCTTTTTCAGCAGCCAGTTGTAACCGCTCAAACGGGTTGGATGTTTTTCCAAAAAGCCTTTCAAATTCGCCTGTATGTGGCGTAAGTATTGCCGGGTGTAACTTTCTTGTGGGCAACAATGCACAATATGGTGTCAACAGCGATAAAGCAGTAGCATCTATTACCAGCGGGCCTACCCATGCTGACAATAATTTTTTAACCAATTGTTTATTTTTTACTGCCAAATCAAGGCCAGGACCCACTGCAATGGCAGTTTTTTTTAACCAGCTTTTACCAGTTTCATTTTCTGAAGTAGTTATTGCTTCGGGCAATGATGTGTTTATAATAGCCGCTGATTGGTATGTTACCTGAATGGTGGCTAATCCTGTTCCGGTTCTAAGACAAGCTTTTGTACATAACACAGCAGCACCCATCATATTTTTACTACCGGCATACAATAACGCATTTCCAAAATTGTATTTATGTCCAAATGGGTCTCTTGGTTTATAAATTTTGCCAATTAATGCCTCATCTATTGTTTCAAAAATTGCAGGAGTTTTATCATAATATTTTTTACTAAGATGAATATTGAGTAAATGAACCTGCCCTGTATACGCTGCATTTTCCGTCAATAAAAAAGCCAGTTTGTTTGTTTCAAAACTTAGGGTATGCGTTGCCTTTATAATAGTTTCTTTGCCTGAATAAATATCAGCACATAAGCCACTTGGTATATCAATACTTATTACAGCAGCTGCCTGCTGATTGATATGGTTAACCAGCAGTGCAGCAATATTTTTTAAAGGCCGGTCAAGCCCTGTGCCATACAAGGCATCAATAACTATTGTATTTTTTAAATCTGCTGGAAAATTTTTTGCAGTATTTATAAAGATTGCCTTCAATCGTACTGTTAATAGACGTTTTAAGTTGATGGTGTTCTCTTCAGTTCTTTTTTTATTATCAAGAACATATACGTTTACTGAATATTTCGATTTTTGTAACAATCTCGCTATAACCAATCCATCACCCCCATTATTACCGCTGCCGCAAAATATGACGAAATTTTTTGTGACAGGAATATTTTCTTTTATCCAGTTAAAACAAGCTGTGGCAGCCCTTTCCATTAAATCTACGGCCGCAACCGGCTCTTCTTTGATAGTGTATTTATCCCATTCACTTATTTGAGCAGCAGTAAATATTTTCATTGCATCAAATTTACAAAAACAAAACGGTTGATAAATTATTCCATTAGCAAAAGCATTTTCAAATAATACATTCAATAAAGCTGCTGTTGCAATACTTATATTTTTAAAGTTGTGCTTATATTACACAATCTAATCAAATTGGTTTATGAAGCGATACTATCGGGTTTCATCATTATTAATTGTTGGATGCTTTTTTGTAATAGGCTGTTTTGCCCGGCAACAATATTCACGGTTTAAAGTATTGGTGCTATTTGAAAATAGCGGCCATCATATTGCCTACTCTACTGAAGCTAGAAAATGGCTTAACCAATTGGCCGCAGACAGCAATTTTACAATAACTTATATCAATAAAACTGATTCTATAAATGACGATTTCCTGAGGCAATACCAATTGTTTATTCAGCTAGACTATCCTCCCTATGGCTGGAAAGATAAAGCTGAAGCATCTTTTAAACGTTATATTGAAGAAGGAAGGGGAGGCTGGATTGGTTTTCATCATGCCAGCTTGTTAGGAGAGTTTGATGGTTACAGCATGTGGCAATGGTTCAGCGATTTTATGGGTGGCATACGTTTTACCAATTATATTGAAAGCTTTGTGGATGGTACTGTGCAGGTAGAAGATGGCCTTCATCCCTGCATGAAAGATATTCCTCGGCAATTTATTATCAACAAAGAAGAATGGTATACGTATGATAAGAGCCCCCGGCAAAACGTGCATGTAATTGCCAGCGTTGATGAATCAGGCTATTACCCTGCATCGCAAATAAAAATGGGCGATCACCCGGTGGTGTGGACAAATACAAAATATGCCTCCAGGAACATTTATATTTTTATGGGGCATTCTCCGGAGCTTTTTAAAAATAAAATATATACAGTGTTGTTTCGGAATTCAATATTTTGGGCGGCTGCACAATCTGAAAGTCCAAAAAAGTAACAAATCAATTTTTTAGGCGAAAAGAAAATTGTGTAAAAACCTTTTAGTTAGCATACGAGCATTACCATTAGTAACAGGGAGAGATCGAAATAAGGGCATACACGTTACTCAAATAACTCAAACTTGTTCTTCGGCCGCCTGCTGTCCCACCATTTGAAATTTTTAAGGTATTTCTGATCTTTGGGTCTTTGGCGGATAGGGTAGAGCGTACCATCCACATTATTGATAAATTTCAATTTGTTTACAGCCTTATCTAAAAAATAAACATCAATCACATCACCTTTACTTCTATTCATGCCAATATAAGCGCTGTCACTATCCTGCGGATAAAAAATGCTTTCGGCAGGAGACCCTTTTATCCTCATATAATCTATAGCACCATCTTTAAAATAACCATTGATGGTTCTGCCACCCATTTGGTTATACATTTGTTCGTTGGCTTCATTGATAATTATGCCATTCTCAAAAACATATACCCTTTTTGCTTTTTGATTTTGCGTAAACAAATACATTGTATCACCGGCTACCTGCGATTTATTATTAAAGAGCAAGGGCTTTTGGTACATACGAAAAACCGAATCTTCAGACGAATAGAACAGGCTGTCGCACACAGCCTGTACAGAATCATTAAAAATACGCACATGATGAAAGGCTTCAAAATACCGTATCATGGTATCTTTGGTCGCACGGATAGTATCAGTTTTTTTTATAGAATCTGTTTTACTAAGCATTCTTGTAAGCAGGCTGTCTTTATTATAGAGGCTATCAGCAGGTGCGCCGCTAGCGGCTTTTAAAAGGTTTGGCTCAATAGGTAATTTATTTGTTGCCGCTGTTTCTTGTGTTCTTATTTTAGCAATAGTTGAATCGGCTCTTTTTGTCAGGGCAACTTCTTTTGAAGAATCTATGTTGACTGCCTGTTTATCCTTTTCTTTAATTTCAAAAACATATACAAAAAGTGAATCTTCTTTTTTTTGCATTACAGGTTTTAACCAATCAATATTAAATGCATTATTTTTTTGGGGATCAATATTTTTTTGAGGTATAATAAAAGCAGCATCTGTAAACCTGATATAAGTTGTTTTTTTAAGTGTATCTGTTTTTATAATTTTATTGCCATAAATATCCCTTTTTTCTACGCCGGAAAATAAGGTATCAGCCGAAACAAAAGTACTGTCTTTTCCTTCGCCCTTAAATATCAGCACCGGTTTACGGGTGGCCAAAAAGGAGTTATTGTTTTTATCTGAGAAAATCTGGTTGCCTAAAATAGTATAACCATTTACACTGTCCTTAATAATTGCATTGCCTTCCAACTGTGCAATGCCTGTTTTTTCATCATAAGCCATCTCATTCGCAACATAGGTTCTGGTACTGTCTTTTATTATGGAGCGATTGCCAAAAAACGCCTGACCGGTTTGTAAATTATATGTACCATTGGTTGTATAAAAATCTACGCCATCTTTACTTTTAATTTTTGTAGCAGTAATAAAAGTTGCCTGCTGCGATTGTGTATTGTAGAGTAAACTGTCGCTTACGATATCATATTTGGGGTCTATCAGGTGAACATTCTTTTTAAAATATACATCCTTGGTTGCTCCATAATAAGTGCCTTCGGTACTGGTTAAAACAGATGTGCTGTTTACAATTTTACCGCCATTGATATAATTTCCGACGCTTGATTTTAAATCGTATTGCAAATCCTGGGTATAAAGTGTTGCTTTTTTATCTGTTAGTTTTACATCTTTTTTTAAAAAAGCCATCCTGTCTTTGCCTACATACCGCAGGTATTGGGCATAGGTATGTATACTGTCGTTTTGATTAATATGCACATGGCCAAAGGCTTCCATTATATTGGTACCTGCATTTATTGTTGCGCTGTCGCAATAAAATAATGTGAGCCCTTCTTTTAGAATAACATTACCTGCAATTGTTTTGAGGGTAGTAACAGAATCAATAACTTTTTCACGAAGGCTTTCCCCGTGTACAATTATAATTATTCTAACTGAATCTGCTGTAGGCTGTTGCGGAACAGTTACCTGGGCAGCAGCATTTATATTAGCGGCAAATACCAGCAGTAGTAAATAATAAAAAATTTTGGTAAATATTGTTTTCAATCTGAATGACTTTAGCCGGATGCAATTTCTAATTTTATTTACAAACGGAATCACAATATTTGAATGTTATATTTTTTGGTAAAATAAATAGTAACTGGAACGGCAGATCAATATCTATAGTAAACTATCATCTTTGCCTGGTATTTAATTTTATGGCTTTTTAAGATAGGGTGCATTTACAGTATCGGGTAATGGTACCGTCAAGGGGGCACTCTTATCTTTTTTACCAAATACCGAAACGTTTACATACCGTTTGGGGTTAACCCTGACATCATCCAGCAGCAGATTTATTTTGTTAGAGGTAGCATTAAGATTTCTGTATAACGAAGGATCGTTCAATAATAAACCTATGGATCCATCGCTGCTGCTGATTTTACCGATGGCATTTTTTAATTCTGCAATGGTTGCGTTTAATGTAGTCAACGTTTTTTCAAAATCAAGTTTAGCTAGTTTATCAGTGGTAGTGGCCACATTGTCCATAGTTTGTGTAAGTTTTTCATCAGTATTTTTTAAAGTTCCGGTAAACAAACTTACGTTGTCGAGGGTTTTAGCTAATGAGCCAGTTTGAGCATTTAATATGCCCTGCAAAGAAGCAGATGATACAGCGAGGCTGGCAGTAGTTTTATTAAGGTTGTCTAACATGCCTTTAATATTGTGTTTTGCAGCCGGGTCAAATACATTATTGAATGAGCCTAATAAAGTATCTAAAGATTTTGCAACATTGGTAACCTGGTATAAAACCGGATCTAATTTTTTCATAGCATCTCCTATAAGATCGCCACCGGCAATTGTTCTTATTGTATCATTACTTTTTAACGGCGTATTACTGTTGCCAAGCCTGATATCTAATTGAACTTTGCCAATTAATGATTTATTAATTACAGCAATGGCATCATCTGGTATAATAACATCATCTGTAATATTGATATCTACAACTATCTGGCGCATATTTTTGCCCCCATCAATTTTATTAATATTGCCCACCTGCATGCCATTTATTACCACAGGATTACTTGTGGCCAAGCCCTGTATATCATTGAATGCGGCAAAATAATGGACGTTTTTGCCGCTTATATTTTTGCCATTCAAAAAATTAAATCCTAGTATAAGCAACACTATCGCAATGGCTGTTAAAGCGCCCACTTTTGTTTCATTTGAAATTGTCATTTTGTAAACTGCGTTGTTTAGAAAGTAAAAATAGGAATAATTATCTTACCGTATAAGAGGATGCAGGTATAGTTTATTTTTTTGTAAACAATATCACCCCATTTTTTCTGGTATCTGAAACAATACGAACTTCTGTTCGGGTATTGCCTTCCGTTACTATCATTAACGCTGTATTGGGCGGAATATTACCTTCATTTTCTGCATAAATCAATAATTCATTTTCAGTTTTATCCGGGTCAAGGCTAAGGTTTAATGTTATAGGCTGGTCGGTTAATTTTTTATTGGTTAATACAGCTTTGCCGTTATAATATACCGATACAATATCTCCATCAACATCACCATCATCATACAGGTCTACTTTAAAATCCGGCTGATTTAAATCAATACGTTTTAAAATATTTTTTGTGCGGTCAGCATATTTTTCAGGGGTATTGGTGGGGTAATCAATAATTTTTTGAATTGGAGCAGGCAAAGTATGATCAATTTCATCTTTATATTTTTTTACAGCCCTGGCAATAGTTTCAGCCAGTTCCTGCTGTCCTTTTTCACTATTTAAATAACGTTCATCATCATGGTTTGTTATAAAGCCTGTTTCAATTAAAATTGCAGGCATATTCGTGGCCTGCAAAACCCAAATCCCTTTCTGGCGTTGGTTAAGCCCCAAAGCGGGTCTGTCAGTTTTATCAATCTCTTCGTCTACCATTGTAGCCAGCTTAATACTTTTTTTCTGATACCTGTCTGCATAAATTTTTGCCCTTATCCTTCCTTCGGGAGTATCAAAATCAATATCATTATATGCACTATCAGCCCCTGATCCAATTTGAATATCTTCATTATCCATAACAGCCTTTAGCTTGTCGCTGGTTTTGTGGGCGGCAAATAACCATATACTGGTACCGCTGCGCTGACTGCCAATTTTATAATATTCGTACGTAGGAACAGTTACTGTGTATGGAGTGGAAGTCTTTTTTCTTTTTTTACCCTTGCCTGCATATTTTACATGATACCTTGTTTCCTGATGATACCCTGTTTGCCTTCTGCCTGTTTGCAACTTTACCGCATCGGCATGTATACAAATAAAAAGATCTCCTTTATTTTCATTGGCGATAGTTGCTTTTTCTCTGGGGTTCTGGTAAATATCGGTAGTACGGGTAGGAATTATTTTTACATCAGGTAATTGTTTTTGTAATTCCGCTACCAGTTTATTACTTATTTGAAGGGTTATATCTTTTTCATTTGAATTTAAACCGCCTTCATATGAACCACGTGCACCAAAATCTTTACCACCATGACCGGCATCTACAATAATTGTCTTTATTTTTTTTGAAGTTTGCGCAACTGCGTAATTGGATAAAAATAGAAAAGCAATAATGACCTTAATAACAAAATTCAATTTGACCATATTCAAACAGGTTTATCTGGCGTTAGTAATTATAAGACTTCTTTCACACATTAGTGTAACTAATATCATTATTTTTGCGAACAACTGCAATGAACAACGATTACAAAGGTAAGGCAAAATATATATTGGCATCCATGGTGATGGCTTTACTTATTACTGCCGCCCTTGCTATGAATAAGAAAGCGATTTTCAGGCTTGAGATTTACAAAATTTTAACTACTGACACAATCCCTAAAACTGCTGTAAAGCAAAATCCTTCCTCAAAAGTAAAGCAGCCTGTAAATAAAGATTCTTCCCAAAATTTAAATCAGCAAAAAAAAAATAGTGCAGACACAGCGAAAATATTTGCAAAAGACAGCACTTCTTTTACAACAAAAGATTCTTTTTTAATAAGTGTTGATACTTTTAAAATAAAGATGTCGAAAGACTCACTTGATGCGCCCGTGAATTATCATGCCGATGATTCGATGGTAATGGATATACCCGGAAAAAAAATCATTTTGTATGGTAAAAAATCAAGCACAAAATATATCGACAATGAATTAGAGTCTCCTGTAATTATTTTTGACCAGCAGACCAGTTTGGTAATGGCATCGTTAAAAAAAGATAGTACAGGCAAAGTAGTTTCGTATCCGACACTGATGCAGAGCGGATCAAAAATGGTAAGTGATACCATTGTATTTAATATGAAAAACGGTAAGGGTATTACAAAAGGAACATATACGCAACAAAGCGGCATGTTTATTTATGGAGAAAAAATGAAAAAGATAAATACAACTGATTTTTATGCATACAAGGGCAGGTTTACTACATGTAATTTAGATACACCGCATTTTGCCTTTGTAAGTAACAAGATAAAATTCATGAATAAAAAATTTGCGGTAACAGGCCCGGTACACCCGGAGTTTGAAGGCGTGCCGGTGCCAATAATATTACCCTTTGGTATATTTCCTCTAAAACAAGGCAGGCACTCAGGTTTACTTCCTCCCACTTTTTCGGCAAATGATTTATATGGTTTGGGGCTGGAAAATGGCGGTTATTACAAAGTATTAAGTGATAACTGGGATGTTACGGCGAGGGCTTCCCTCTATTCATCTGGTAGTTATACGCTCGATATAAATCCGCATTATTTTAAGCGATACCACTACCAGGGAAGTTTTTCTTTTGCTATGAATAACTATATAAATAATACCAAAGGCGACCCTGATTATTCATCTACCAAAGCTTACCAGATACGCTGGACGCATAGTACCGATTCTAAAGCAAGGCCTGGTGTTACCTTTAGTGCCAATGTAAATGCCGGCAGCAGTAAGTATAATAAAACTGTACCCAATAACCCAAATATAAATTTTACAAACCAGTTAAGTTCATCAATTGCTTATTCAAAAGTGTGGAAAGATAAACCCTTTAATATTTCTTTAAATGCAAACCATTCTCAAAATACCAATACCGGAATTATTTCAGCCACTTTCCCCAATGTAACATTTAATATAAATACGCTTTATCCTTTCAGGAGCAAGGAACCGGTAGGGGCCTTAAAATGGTACGAAAATATCGGTATTGCTTTAACCAGCAATGCCAGTAATGCCACTTATTTTACTGATGATACCAGCAAGAGTAAGGTTAGTATCGGCACTCAAATATTTAACAATATGCAATGGGGCGCTGCTCAAACGGTTCCCATTTCTTTAAGCTTACCGCAAATTGGCCCTTTGCAAATTTCACCCGGTATTAGCTTTGCACAAAAATTTTATCAGCAGCAGCTTTATCAAACATTCGACTCTGTTCATAATAAAATAGATACTACTATAAAAAAAGGTATTTATTCTGCAGTGGATATGTCTTTTAGTTTGAGCCTGTCCACCCGCATTTTTGGCGCCTTTACTTTTGGAAAAAATGCCAAAGTACAGGCAATCCGTCATGAGATACGGCCATCTATAAGTATTAGTTACAAACCCAATTTAAATGGAGGATCTTATTACAATACCCGGCACGATACAGCTTCTACATATTATGTCCGATCATCCGTATATGACAATTCGTTGTTTGGGCCTTTTGGTTATGGTAGATTTGGCGGTATAAGTTTTAATGTTGATAATAATATACAGATGAAAGTGCGTAATGAATCGGATACAGGTGCAGCAGCGGTAAAAAAGGTTACAATAATTGATGGATTAAGTTTTGGCGGCAGTTATAATTTTTTAGCAGATTCGCTTACGCAGAAATTAAGCCCCCTTAGTTTAACGGGCAGAACAAACCTGTTTAACAAAATAAATATCACCACCAGTGCCTCATTTAATACCCATGATATAGATACTGCAACCGGCCAGTTCCTTATTAATACATCTTTATTGAGTAAGGGTAAGGGTTTAGCACGTTTAACCAGTGCCAGCGTATCAATAGCTACCCAGTTCCATGGTGGAGACCAATCTGCAAAAAAAGCCACAACATCCACCAGTCCAAACCAGCAAATTAATCCTAATACGGGGATGCCATTAGATGAATACGAAACTGAGCAGGCGTATATAAGGAACAATCCCTCAGAGTTTATAGACTTTAGTATTCCATGGACACTGGATTTATCCTATTCCCTGCAGGTTACCAACGCATACGATATAAGTAAGCAATCGTATATAATAGACCTTCATCAAAATATTAACTGGAACTCAACTTTAAAACTCACCGAAAAATGGAATTTGGGGCTTAATGGATTTTATAATCTTACTACAAAAGACCTGGGTACAATATCCATAAACCTGGCAAGAGAAATGCATTGCTGGCAGATGGCTATCAACATTTCGCCAGTAGGGCTCTATCGGTTTTTTAATATTTCAATTAGTCCCAAATCCGGCTTATTGCAAGATTTAAAAGTTAACCGCAGGACAGTTTCTTCGGGGTTTTGATATCATTGAACTATTTTTTGCAACCTTTTTTCTTATGTAAGCAAAACTTCAATTAAATTTTTTCTTCATTTTTTTCGATGCTCCATAAATGGCTAATATCGGCCGCAACAAAACTATTAAGCTTGTTCAAATCTAAAATGGTTGTGTCATTTTCTTTATCGCGGTGATACATTGGTATAAACTTAGCGCCTATAACAAGTTCCCTCAAAGTATAAGAAGTACGTGCCATAACAGTATTGCTGAACATATCATCGAAAGCTTTAAAAAATATTAATAACTCGCCGGAAGTATTGGCAAAATCTTCTGCTGTAAATTTATAGAAGGGGCTTTTTTCTGTAATAGGATGTACAATGGTCCAGCTTAAAGTAAGAGAAGTTACTTTTTCAAACTCCAGCCCTAATTGAAAAAATTTATTTTTTGGCGCACCATTTTCTTCAACAATAATTCCTGCGCTTATTTTGGCTTCTGCTTCAAGCAGGTTATTATTTTTATAAGGTGCAACCCTCATCATAATGGCTAAACCGTTATTATAAGGTGCCAATACAGCATTCTCACTAAAACGTACATACGCTTTCGGTTTAGAGAAGCGGCCATAAAAAAGGCCGGTTGCAATCGCAAAACTCAACAAGCCGATCAATGCTTCAAAAGCTGCTACGGTACTGGTAGTAATACCTTTTGGGCTTATACGTCCATAGCCCACGGTGGTAAATGTTTGGGCACTAAAAAAATAGGCTTCGCCAAATTTTTCTGCTATTGTATTGGCGATTATACCCTCTAGGTGTTCCATCCCAATGCTATAATAAATAATGGCAAATAATAAATTAATAAGTATGTAAAACAAAAAAAGAATAATCAAAAATTTCCACCGTGGCAATTGCAGCATGGTATGGTACCAGCTAATGCGTTCAAAATAATTGATCCCTCTTTTTTCAACATTAGGCCGCCCGTCTTTATTTACAAACCGCCCCCCATAATCTGCATTATTTACGCCAAAGCCTGTATTGATTTCTGCCGTGGCTTTTGTATTTATTTTTTTCATTATTGCCGTTAAAGGATTTTATCTTTGAACAGAATCGTAATTTAAACAATATTTTTTGTTCCTCTTATATGCAATTTACAAAAGCACTGCAAAATACTATTGTTTGGAAAATACTAAACACTACTCTTTCTCTTTTTATCAACCTCTTGATGATACGCATTATGGGTGCGGCTTATAGCGGTGAATTTTTTTATGCCATTACAACTTTATCCTTATGTGTTTTATTGCTCAGCGGTAGTTTGGAATCTGGCATTATTTACTATGGGAGCCAGTCGGAAATTAATATACCAGCACTTTCCTTTTTTCTTTTACCGTGGTTGCTGTTACAGGCATTGATGGCTTACAAGGTTATGCAATTTTTGCCAATTGGGTTATATCGCCCTTTATCATGGGTTTTTGTTATTGCTAATGTTGCCATTATTTATTTTTCGGCTTTGTTTTATACCCGCAAATGGTTTCTTTTTTTAAACTTGATAATAGCTTTTGTAAACGCAGCGCTCGTTATAATACTATGTTGTGTTTATGCCCGCTATGGTGGTGAATTTGGGAAGTTATTAAACCATGAAAAACTTCAAGGCGACCATATAATTATAACACACCTGACTGGTGACAAACAAGGCCAGAAAGGAATTTATTATGCGGGCTTTGCTTTTATCTCGGGTTTTGCATTGCAGGCTTTGTTGCTGTTTGCATATTTCTACATGCGGCTGGATTTTAAAATATTTTCATTTACATTATCCAGACCACTATTAAAAAAAGTACTCCGGTTTTCAGCAGTGGCATTTGTATCAAATGTTATTTTTTTTATGGTATCAAGGCTTGATTATTTTTATGTTGAAAGATATTGTAACCCCATTGCCTTAAGTAATTATATGCAGGTATCAAAAATTGGTCAATTATTAGTACTTATCCCCACAATGATAGCTACGGTAATATTTCCTTATAGTTCGGGAGCTGCTGAGGGTGAATACCTGCCCCAATTACAATCCGTTTGCCGAACGGTATCGGTTTTTTTTATGCCGGCAGCCCTGTTGTTGATTGTAAGCGGTTACTGGTTATTTCCCTGGCTGTTCGGCGAGGGGTTCGGGCAGATGTACCAGGCGATATTGTACTACTTGCCGGGATTTTATGCTTTAAGCATGGTAACCTTACTGGCATCATTTCTTGCCGGCCGGGCAAAACTTTCTGTAAACCTTGTAGGCTCTTTGCTGGCATTAATAGTTATCGCAACCGGGGATGTTTTATTGATACCTTTACTGGGTATAAATGCCGCAGCTGCAGTAAGCAGTGTAGGCTATTTTGCTTGTGGAATTTACCAGTTACGGTACTATAAACGTACATTTAATTGTAGCATAACAGATTTTTTTGTGCCCAGAAAAAATGAATTAATTGACCTTTTTATGCACTTTAAAAAGATGATAACAATATAATTAAGCAGCTTTGAAAATTGTAAACAAAATAAATTGGGTAATAACATGGATGGCATTGGGTATGTTGAAGCGTAGCCTTAAATACAAAGTAATTGGTGAAGGTTGTAGCTGGTTACAAAACATTCCCTTCGGCAATGTTTCCATTTTTAACCGTGTGGATTATTTACTGGAACAGTGCGCTGATAAAAGAGTTTTGCATGTTGGGTTTTCAGATTATCCTTATACTCTCGAAAAGATAAGCAATGAATCCCTGCTGCACCTGCATTTAAAAAAAGTAACAAAATCTTTGGTGGGCCTTGATATAGAAAATGAAGCAATTGAACAATACAACAAATTAACGGGTGATGGTGATACACTATACGCTGATATTACTGTGGAATACCCTGCGAAGGCAATTTATTTTGACCCTGGTATTATTTTATTATCTGAAGTTTTGGAACATTTGCAAAACCCTTACAGTGCGATAGAGGTCTTATACAATAGTTTTAACAATGGCACAAAGGTGCTGGTAACCGTCCCTAATTATAGCGCTTTGGATACTATTGCAGCCAGCACAAATAAAACAGAGGCAATACATCCTCAGCATTATTGGTACTTCTCTCCTTATACTTTGTGCAGGTTATTTGATGATAAGCGCTTTGATTTAGAGCAGTTACATTTTGGAATGTATTACCAGCATAAAAAAAAAATCAACTCAGTAATGCATAATTTCCCTTACAACGGAGATTGCATTATGGCTATTTTCTTAATCCGAAAATCATAATGTATGTATAATGTTTTGTGGCTTGCAAGCTGGTATCCAAATAAGACAGACCCATTTACCGGCGATTTCATAGAACGGCATGCAGTGGCTGTTAGTTCTTTTGTTAAACTGACAGTGCTCTTTATTGTAAAAGATAATACATTAGGGAATGGAAAAATAGTATTTGAAAAAACTGTTGAGAAGAATGTTACTGCGTACAGGGTTTATTATGGAACAATAAGCGCTAATAAAATTTTAGAAAAAATAGCTTCATTCAGAAGGTTCCGACAACTTCAAAAAAACTATTATAAGCAAATTTTAAAAGAACAGGGAAAGCCCGATCTGGTTCATGTTCACGTGGCAATGAAGGCAGGGCTGCTTGCAAGATACCTTAAAAAAAAATTCAACGCCAGGTATGTAGTTACCGAACACTGGTCAGGCTATTTTAAAGAAAGCACACCAAATGTTTTTACAGGTAACCTACTTTTAAACAGGCTCAATAAAAAAATTTTGCAAAAGGCAGACCTGCTTTTTCCAGTAACGGAAAATCTTGGATTTATTATAAATAATGATTTTGTGCCGGTAAAATACCAGGTAATCAATAATGTTGTTGATACAGGTTTGTTTTTTCATTGCCCTTCACGACCAGCAAGGTTCCGATTTATACATCCCTCGATGATGAACGAAAATAAAAACCCCAAAGGTATTTTGCAGGCCTGTGCATTAGTAAAATCAAAAGGGTACGATTTTGAATTATTAATGGTGGGCAATTTGGATAAAGTATTGATTGATCTGACAGATCGGCTGGAATTAAATGCCAATATTATATTTCAACAGCAGATTCCTTATGCGGAAGTTGCCAGAGAAATGCAGCACTCATCTGCTTTAATATTGTTTAGTTATTTCGAAAGTTTGCCTTGTGTTATTTTAGAAGCCTTGTGTTGCGGACTGCCGGTAATAAGTAGTAGGGTAGGTGGCATTAGTGAAGTGGTTAATGAAAGCAACGGCATTTTGATAGAAAGGGGAAATATTGAACAACTGGCGCAAGCTATGTGTATAATGATGGAAAAGTATACTACTTACAATGGTAATAATATATCAGAATGGGCCATTGGTAAATTTAATTACGATACTGTTGGAACAGAGTATGTAGCTGCATATCAAAAGTTATTACAACTCGTTTAAGTTTATTTTAATTAATTATAGTTATTGCGCAGCCCGGTATTAAAATTTTTAAAGAATTGACTTGCATAAATAGGCTGATTTAAAAAACGAAATTAATTACCACTTCCTGCAATTTTAATTAGTAACCAGCGTTTATACCTCGGTTTTTCATAGGATATTGGATTTTAATTCGGGCTGGATTTCTATCCGGCCCTATTTTATTTACTTATTGTACGGCTCTGTAATTTAACTTAACCCGGAAATATATTTTTAGCAAAAGATATATGCTATTAATAATTATACTACCATTATATTTTTCTTTACTATTTCATCAGTAATTTTTCCAATGTCGCAGCTTACTTTATAAATGAAATTCAGTTGTTCGGGTACATGGTGATCTATTTTGTAATTACTGGTAGGCAATATTGTTGCCAACTCCATCTCTTCTTTAGGGGAATTATTATCGAGTTGCAGCAGGCTTTGATTAAGGACGGTAATTGATTTTTTTATAGGCACTAAAATTTCTTTTGTATACAAGCCGGGCCTGTTGATTTCCTTACTTGCACTAATGCTTGCAATATTGCTTGAAAGTACATGGTTCAATACCATAAATTCATAAATTTCTTTACTATTGCGTTGTTTGCTTTTTGGTTCAGAAAGTGTTCGCTGAAAGGCTGCTGAAAGATTAGCTGTGCTTACATATAATTCATTTCTTGCCAGTTTATATTCCAGTTGAGAGTTAGCGGTGCCGGAGAATAATTTAATCAATTGTTGTAAATAATTTAAATTGGCTTTTAAAACATTAACCATATAACTTTCCAGTTGTGCTGATTCCCAATGCGGAAACAGTAGGTAACTGGCTAATAAAGAAAGCACAGAGCCAATAGCCGTATCAAGGAGCCGTTCTTCAGTTGCGTTTACAAAACCTACTCCCATCAGGTTTAAAAGGATTAAAACATATGGCGTGATAAAAATTACCATTACAATATAATTTGTACGTATAAAAGTGTAAGTGCCAATCATAAAAAAGATGATCAGGGCAAATAGAGCTGTACGGTCATGTATCAAATAAACTATCAGTAACCCAACTAACCCACCTGCAATAGTTCCAAAAAACCTTTCAAAATTACGTTGACGGGTAAGGCTGAAACCAGGTTTTAAAATGGTGATAATGGTTAATAATATCCAGTAGCTGTGGTTCGAATTTGGCAGCAATTCTTTCGCAATAATAAAGCCGGCTATGCAGGTGATCATCATTCTGAGTGAGTGACGAAAAACGGCTGAATCTAATGCCAGGTTATTAATGAATACATCTTTACTGATTACCTGGTGAGAAACAAATTTTGAATACTCAATATCTGAAAGCAACTTTCTTTTTACAGCAGTACCCGCCCTGAAATAATTCATCAGTTCATCAGTTTTTTCGCCCAGGTTACGCAGATTAACCAATATTTTTTTCAAAACAAGGTTACTGTTTTCAGCGTCTCCGGCAGCATCTATCCTTATTTTTAATGCATCCAGTGCAGGCAATAATTCATATTGTTTTTTATAGGGCTGATTAGATTGTATTGCCAATCCAATGCGATCAATTTCATCAGCAATATCTTGAATTATGATCAATATTTTTCCCAAAATATCAGTGCCGCCAAATCTTTGCCTTAACAAAGCATGGTCGTACCAGGTGGCCAAAATAAGGTCAAATAAATCCATCATATCGGCAAAAGTTACTACCAGCAGTTTTCCGTTTCCGGTAGGCTCTTTAATTAACTCTCTTGTTTTATACAATAACTCTCTTAGTTCATCCTGTTTTTCATTTACAACAATCTGCTGGGCTACCAGTTTTTTATATTCTTCGTTGAGGTTACTGTTAATATCATACAAGGCAGCTTTAATCTTTAAAAACCGGGCAGTTTCGTGCAGACAATTACCTAACAGGCGCTGCGCAGGCCTGTAGGGATACAATTTAAAAAAAATCAATGCGCCCAACATATACCATACACCTCCGCAAAGTATCAGCAGGCTATCATATAAAACTTCCAATGGTGCAGCAATTTTATCCATGCGCAAAACCATTATCAGCAATACGGCTGTGCCAAGAGAAGCAGCCCGGTTGCCAAATACAGAGAACATGGTAAAGAAAAAAGTAGATAATATTATCAGCAGCCCCAATAGATAATTATTGTTGCTGCAAAAGCCCGTGAGCAGTGCCATTAAAAAACTAAATAAAATGCAATATAACATAGCATTGCGCTTATGTTCAATCGGGCCCGGAGCATCGGTAAAACTTACAGCAAGTGCACCGGTACTGATTACTAAGCCAATATCAAGCTTTCCGAATTGTGAAAAAATAATAGCGGGTAAAATAATTTCCAATGTAATCCTTATACCATCTGACAGGTACTGACTAAATAAAAAATATTGTATGTTCTGCCTTTTTTCAATCATATAATTGTAAGCTGCTTTTTATATAAATAAATAATTAAAAAATAAAAGTTTGCAGAAGGTTTGTGAGCCTTTAAACATGAGCTGTCAGTTTTTATTTTTTGTAACTTTCTTTAAAGCAACTTCCTTATAAGCAGTTGCAGGAATATCTTTAAACATGCCTTTTTTTAACTTTTGACAATTCTACTATTGTCCATCCCTGTTGCCCCCACTTATTATTTACAGGGTAAATAATTGATTTATCAAAAGCAAAAAAAACAGATTGATCAATAAGGGATAATTTTAAACAGGCCCGTTGATTGAGCATATCGAGTGTTGCCCATATTTTCTTTTTTACCCTGAATGATATTTTTTCAAAGTTCGGCAGCTCTTCCGTTTCAGAAAATGAAATTGCCAGTTTTTGAAAACTACTTCCGCCTGTCATTTTATTCTTTTTTATGGTGATGGTTCATTTATAAAAGAGCATTTTCCTTAATCATTGTCTTTTTCATAAGTTACGGCATCCCGGGTAGATTTTCTATTGGTTTATAAGCCAATAATAGGGGAAGCTTTCGAAAAATAATGGGTCAAAGAGAGATTTATTGTTTGCTCATTTGTATTGATGGTTAAAGTTAACCATCAATTAGTTATAATATGTAATTGAGTAACCAGATAAGTATTTCTGTTTTAGGCAGATGAGAGTAATTTTTTGAAATTAAAGACTTTATAGCCAGGTGAATTAATAATGGTTATACCTTATAAAAAAATTCCCGCCGGGGAACCGGCAGGAATTATTTTAACCTTTAAAACAACCAACATCAATTATGTTGATACTATTAATGGTATAAACGTTATAAGGTTTAAAAAGGTTTGCTTTTTTACTTAAAATATTTTGTTAAAAGACATTTTATTTAAGCGATGCTTAATTGGCAATTATGACAGCGCTATATCCAATACCTGCTGCATTGTTTTTACATAATGAAACCGGATGCCTTTAATAAACACCGGATTTATTTCAAGTACATCTTTTTCATTTAGCCAGCACATGATGATTTCTTTAATACCAGAGCGTTTGGCAGCAAGCACTTTTTCTTTAATTCCTCCAACCGGTAAAACCTGTCCACGAAGTGTTATTTCACCGGTCATAGCCAGGTAAGATTTTATTTTGCGCCCGGTAAAAGCACTTGCAAGGGCCGTCATCATTGTAATGCCTGCACTTGGCCCATCTTTAGGCACAGCACCTTCCGGAACATGTATATGAATATTCTTTTTATTAAACATTTCAGGATCAATGTTTAATTTTTTGGCATTTACCTGTAACCATGTATAAGCAGTGGTGGCACTCTCTTTCATTACATTTCCCAGGTTACCGGTCATTTTAAGTTCGCCCTTGCCATCACTTAAACTAATTTCTATAAACAGGATATCGCCACCTACATATGTCCATGCCAGCCCTACAGCTACACCAGCCATATTAGCTGTTTTGTACATTTCATTGCTAAAACGCGGCTTTCCTAAAATGCGTTCTACATCATTGGTGGTAAGCGTTGGCTTTAATTTGTTTTTAGTAGCGTATTGCATGGCAAGGTTACGCATAATGCCTGCAAGCTGCCTGTCAAGATCACGAACACCACTTTCACGGGTATAATCTTCAATTACTTTTTCAATTACCTTATCGCTTGCTTTTATATTTATGTTCTTTAATCCATGGGCATCCTGTTGCTTTGGGATAAGGTGTTGTTTAGCTATTTCAATCTTTTCTTCTACTGCATAACCACTCAGGTCAATAATCTCTAAACGGTCTCTTAATGCAGGCTGAATATTGTTTACATTATTGGCAGTGGCAATAAACAATACCTTACTTAAATCGTATTCCAGCTCAAGGTAATTATCGTAAAAACTATTGTTTTGTTCAGGGTCCAATACTTCCAATAAGGCTGAAGAAGGATCGCCCCGCTGGTCGTTTCCTACCTTGTCAATTTCATCCAGTATCATTACAGGGTTACTGCTTTTTATTTTACGGATAGATTGAATAATCCTGCCCGGCATAGCGCCAATATAGGTTTTACGGTGGCCACGTATTTCGCTTTCATCGTGCAGGCCGCCAAGGCTTACCCTTACATATTTACGTGCAATTGCATGGGCAATGCTTTTGCCTAAACTAGTTTTACCAATTCCAGGAGGGCCAACAAAACAAAGTATCGGGCTTTTCATGTCACCTTTTAACTTTAATACAGCAAGGTATTCCAGTATCCTTTCTTTTATTTTGTTCATCCCGTAATGGTCATTGTCCAGCACTTTTCTGGCTTTTTTCAGGTCATAACTACCTGGGGTATAATCTTCCCATGGCAGATCCAGCATCAGGTCGAGATGGTTATACACAACAGAATAATCAGGTGTGCTGGGATGCATACGCTCCAGCTTTTCTGCACCTTTAATAAACATTTCCTTAGCTGCAACCGGCCATTTTTTACTCTCCGCTTTTTTTAGCATCTCTTTTATCTCAGCCACATTATCGCCACCAAGTTCTTCTTTAATGGCCTTCATCTGTTGCTGCAAAAAATATTCTCTTTGTTGCTTGTCTAACTCGGCCCTCGTTTTATTGGTTACTTTATTTTTTAGTTCTGTGTATTGCAATTCGGTTTGCATCAGGTTCATCAATAACTCAGCCCTTGCTTTAATGTTATTTATTACCAGTAACCTTTGCTTGTCTTTGATATCGCTGTTTAAATTGCTGCTTACAAAATGAATCAGAAAAGAAGGGTTCTCTATATTTTTTAAAATAATAGCTGCTTCGCTTGGCAGGTTGGGCGAAATAGTAATTATTTGAGAGGCAAGATCTTTGATACTGCCCACCATCGCATCAAAATCATTGTCATTTTTTAATACATCTTCTTCCAGCGGTTTTATCTTTGCTTTAAAATAAGGGTCATCGCTGGTTATTTCTTCTACTTTAAAACGTTTCTTTCCCTGTATAATAATGGTAGTGCCACCATCGGGCATTTTTATTAGTTTGGCTATCTTGGCAATTGTACCAATTTCTTCCAAATCACTTACGGTAGGTTCTTCAACGCTACTGTCTTTTTGCGCTATTACTCCTATCAATTTGTCAGCCTTATAAGCGTCACTTACTGCTTTTATGCTTTTATCCCTGCCAACGGTAATAGGTAATACTACTCCAGGAAAAAGTACGGTATTGCGTAATGGTAACAGGGGTAATTCATCCGGAATGGGCTGTGTATCGTTATCTTCAATAGCATCTTCGTTCAACGGAATGATTGGCATAAACTCCATTTCTTCTTCCATTCCGGGTATAAAAAACTTATTATTCATAATTTAAACAATATATAGTCAAAATGTCAAAATACACAGTTAATTCTGCGAATTTTTGCTGGTGACCTATATAGTCAACATTAATGCCGAAAGGGAATTAATCAGTACTTAACAATAACGTATCATACATATCAAGCGTATAATATGATTCATTTATCTGGTTTGTTTGGTGGTTTATGTAAGATTATATGCGTTATTCCTGATTCGTCATTCTTAATTTTTATTTGAACCTTATCTTCGCAACAATATGTACATCCATTGCACTGATAAAGAACTATTAATTTTTAATAAAATTGCCAATGCGGCTGCAATATTAAATATGCCTTGTTATGTAATAGGAGGTTTTGTAAGGGATACAATTATTGGCAGGGAAACAAAAGATATGGATATTGTTTGCGTTGGTGACGGCATAATGTTAGCCAATGCTGTAGCTGAACAATTTCATCCAAAACCAGTAGTAAATTTTTTTAAAAACTTTGGTACCGCACAAATAAAAACAGCGGATGTTGAAATTGAATTTGTAGGTGCAAGAAAAGAAAGTTACAATTATGATAGCCGCAAACCTGCGGTAGAAGCAGGCACATTAAAAGATGACCAGGATAGGAGGGACTTTACCATTAATGCACTTGCCATCAGCCTTAATAAAGATGATTACGGCGAATTAGTTGATCCTTTCAATGGCATTGGTGATATTGAAAAAAAGATAATTAAAACACCCCTGCAACCTGCACAAACCTTTAGCGACGACCCGTTACGTATGATGAGGGCCATCAGGTTTGCCACACAGCTAAATTTTGTAATTGAAGAAAAAACATTCGCCGCAATCAGCGAAAATAAAGAGCGGATAAAAATTATCAGCGGCGAACGTATTGCCGGTGAATTAAATAAAATACTGCTTAGTAAAAAACCTTCCATTGGTTTTGACCTGTTATATAAAAGCGGGTTATTAAAAATTATTTTTCCGCAAATGGTTGATCTTGCCGGTGCAGAATACATAGATGGCAAGGGGCATAAAGATAATTTTTACCATACTTTACAGGTAGTAGACAATATTGCAGAACATACAGATGACCTGTGGCTGCGCTGGGCAGCTGTGTTACACGACATAGCCAAGCCTGTAACAAAAAAATTTGAAGAAGGCCATGGGTGGATATTTCATGGGCATGAATCTGTTGGCGGAAGGATGGTGCCTAAAATTTTCAGTAAATTAAAGCTGCCGCAAAACGAAAAAATGAAATTTGTGCGCAAGCTGGTCGAGCTGCATTTAAGGCCTATAAGTTTAACAAAAGAAAATATAACGGACTCGGCTATACGCAGATTACTTTTTGATGCCGGTGAAGATTTTGATGCCTTAATGACCTTGTGCAATGCAGATATAACCAGCAAGAACAAACAAAAGGTTAAACGTTTTTTAGAAAATTTTGAAATGGTAAGGCAACGTTGTGCAGAAGTGGAAGCCTGTGACCAGTTACGTAACTGGCAACCACCAATAACCGGCGAATTAATCATGCAAACATTTAATCTTCCGCAGGGCAGGGTGGTAGGGGATTTAAAAAATGCCATACGAGATGCAATTTTAGACGGCGATATCCCCAATGAATATGATCAA
>JAYVZR010000252.1:0-4757 GCA_043783135.1 Ferruginibacter sp.
ATGATTTTTACCAAACGTTCAAAAGCCGAATTATTGTACATAATATTATTGCTGTTATGCTGAAATAAGCAGGTAAATTACCAGCCATAAGTCTGATACAAAACCTTTTTAAAATTTTAAACAAATTTAAAACAAATTTAAAACAGGATATCCCTGCATGATTAATCAATCACAATTTTGTTAAAAATACTCAAAAAATGGCTGCCTGAATACTTAGTGAAAAATAACTGGATAAATAAGGAAAATTATTAGCTTACTTTTACGCTTGAAAATTCAATAAATAATGAAAAAAATAGGGATGGTTTTTGTGTTGCTGATAACAATAAAGCCTTTTATCAATGCACAATATTATTACAAAGACCTTGTAAGCAATAAACAGGCTCAGGCCGAAAATACTGCGCTAAGTCAACAAAAAATAAGAACAATTAAGGTCCATAGTTTTGAGGGAGACCAAACGCCCAGCGAAGGTTTTTTTTGTGAAAAAAAAATCAGTAAAAATTATCGCCGTATTGATACCTACACCAGGTCTTACACAACAGGTAAATCATTATTAACTACTAACTATAACGATAACGGCCAATTGCAGCAGTCAACTGACAGCTCTGAAATTACGGTGGCTACATCTTTTTATCAATACAACGGGCAGGGCGATATTACCAATATTATTTCTACTTCCCACTCTACGGATGATGATTTTAAAACAGTATTAAAAGAAGAACATCAGTACAGGTATAATAATCAAAGACAACCTGTACAAATGTTGCGTATAAAAAATGGAAAAGATTCTGCATTAATAGATTTTATAATTGATGAGCGTGGAAATGTAACTGATGAAATAGAAGCTGGAAGCAATGGCCGGCATTACTATTATTATTACGATACCAAAAACAGGCTTACTGATATTGTTAAATTAAATGTTGTTTTTGCCAAGCTGCTGCCCGACCTTACATTTGAATATAACAGCCAAAACCAGGTAACCCAGATGATAACTGTAGAAGAGGGTGTAAACAGGAATTATTATACCTGGAAATATTTTTATAGTGAGGGACTGAGGATTATTGAAAAATGCTATTCAAAAGAAAATGTTTTATTAGGCTATTTTGAATATGAATATAATTAAACAAGCTACCAGTTTTTTCAATCAATACTGTTTAGCCAATTGTAAGAAAATTATAATTATTACCATAGCCAATTATATTGTTGTATTGCAAAAATTCCTCTTTAAGATGGGTGGTGGTAAGCACAAAGGTTTGCATGCCTGCGTTTAGTGCACTCTCCACGCCTTTTGGTGCATCTTCAAATACAATACAATCTTTAGGGTCAACGCCCAGTTCCATTGCACACTTTAAAAAAGTATCAGGATGCGGCTTACTGATGCTTACATCATCGGCACTTACCACTACAGGAAAATAATGCCGGAGCTGAAGATTATCCAATACAAAATCAATATTAAATGGTATTGCTGCAGACCCGATTGCCATAGTAATACCGGCCGATTTTGCTTTTTCTAAAAACTCCTTTAAACCTTCTATTAACGCCAGTTTGGGCAGGTAACTTTGCTGGTACCGCCGCTCTTTTTCTATTGATAATTCATTTATTTGCTCCTGTGTAAAATGATTATCACCAAATATCCGTTTCAATACTTCATCATTTTTACCGTACATCTGTACCTTCACTTCATCCCATGTAAGCCCTGCTTTCAAGTCTTCGTTTAAAATATTTTTCCAGGCCACAACATGATAGTGCATGTCATCAATTACAGTACCATTCAAATCGAATAAAAATGCCTTTGCCTTTATTGTCATCATTTAAAAATTTATTACCGGGGTTTTGATTTATTATTAATACAAATAAAATACAAAGTCCGCAAAGTTTGTCATTTCAATTTTGCGGACTTTTAAACTGTACCTGCGGTACATTTATTTATTAACCGATAATTTATATACAGTAATGGTATGGTATTGTTTACCTGGCTGTAAAATGGTTGTAGGAAATGAAGGTTCATTTGGCGAATCAGGAAAATGTTGTGTTTCCAAACATAGCGCTGCATGCTGGTTAATCGGTTTTCCATCCCTTGCCTTAAATGTTCCATCCAAAAAATTACCGGTATAAAATTGTAGCCCGGGTTCCATTGTGTATACTTCCAATGACCTGCCCGAAACACTATCTGATAATATGGCTATTTGCTGTAATGAAGTATCTGTTTTGTTCAAAACCCAGTTATGGTCGTAACCGCCTGGTAAGTTACCAATATCCCGGCCAATTTTTTTTGCTGTAGTAAAATCAAATGCTGTCCCTTTTACAGCTTTTATTTCTCCGATAGGTATTAGGGTACTGTCAACCGGAGTATAGTTATCTGCTTTAATCATCAATGTATGATCGAGTATGGTATTTGCTACATCCCCAGTAAGATTAAAATAACTATGGTTGGTAAGGTTTACCGGTGTTGCTTTATCTGTGGTTGCATTGTACTCAATTTTTAATTCATCATCATTGGTTAGTGTATAACGAACATTAACTTTTAAATTACCCGGGTAGCCTTCTTCTCCATCTTTACTTGTGTAGCTTAATAATAAAGTTGCGGTAGTGTCATTGTCAATAGCTGCATCCCATATCACTTTGTCAAACCCTTTATTGCCGCCGTGCAAATGATTTTGTTTATTATTAGTTACCAGCGTATACTGAGTTGTATCTATTTTAAATTTACCTTTTGCAATACGGTTTCCATAACGGCCAACCAATGCGCCAAAATAAGGAGGTTTGGCAAGATACCCGCTCAAACTATCAAAGCCCAGTACAATATTGGATGTTGTATTATTTTTATCCGGCACTATCCATGAGGTAACAATGCCGCCATAGGTAGAAATTTTTACCTGTACACCTTTTGCATTGGTAAGGGTGTATAAAAAAACTTCTTTACCATCAGTATTACCCCAGTTTGTTTTTGTAATGCCTTGTCTACTTTCCATTGTATCGCTTTCTTTTTTATCGTTACAGGATATAATAAATATTGTAACTGCTAACGCAAAACTAAATCCCGAAATGTATTTCATGTTGTGTATTTTTTATAAATTATTGCAGTTCTTCAATTTATTCTATTCCCAATTTTTTCTGAATAGCTTCCAACGATTGCCCCTTGGTTTCGGGTAAAAATTTCCATACAAATACAAGGTGCAGCGCCATCATTACGCTGTAAAACGTAAATGAATAAAATCCGCCCCTGGGGCTACCTTCAACAATTATGGGAAAGGTCCACGAAATAATAGCAGCCATTATCCAATGCGTAAAACTTCCCAGCGACCCACCTTGTGACCGCACAGAGTTTGGAAAAATTTCTGAAATAAACACCCATATAACGGCTCCTTGTGAAAATCCAAAAAAAGCAATAAAGCCAATCAGGTAAATAATCACATTGCTATCAGGTACACTGCTGCTAAAAGCCATGGCAGTAAGTGCCAGGAAAAGTATCATACCTACTGAACCTATCAATAGCAGCGTTTTTCTGCCGAATTTGTCAATCATGGTCATGGCCAGTAAGGTGAATAGTAAATTGGCAGCACCGATATATACGGGTTGCAGGTACGCATGTGCCTTATCAAAACCCGCCATTTCAAAAATACGTGGCGCATAATAAATGATGGCATTGATACCTGATAGCTGGTTGAACATAGCCAGTATAACAGCATAGGCAATTGGTTTACGGAATTTTTTTTGAAATAATTTTTCAGCATGGTGCGTAACCGAATTACGGATTTCTTCAATTGCCTTTTGTGGATTTACTTCACCAATACGCTGCATAATAGGAATAGCTTCTGCATCCCTGTCATTCAAAATCAGCCAACGCGGACTTTCAGGAATGGTGCGTACCAGCAATGCAAACAAACCCGCCGGTATCACCATAATACCCAACATCCACCGCCATGCATCATCGCCAATACCTGCAAATAAAAAGTTGGTGATATAAGCCACAAAAATTCCCAACACAATATTAACCTGGAAGGAGCCTGCCAAACGCCCCCGAAGATGTGCAGGTGAAATTTCAGAAATATACATGGGCCCTACAACTGATGAAGTGCCTACTGCAATACCACCAATAAAACGAAACGTAATAAATAATATCCAGGCAGATGTAGAAGCACAGCCAATGGCAGAAAATAAATAAAGAATGGCAATAGCAATCAACACTTTTTTACGGCCATATTTTTTTGCAGGAACCCCTGCAATAATAGAACCAAGTACCGTACCAATTAAACTGGACGCCACCGTAAATCCCTGCCAAAATGAACTAAGGTTCCATAATTGCTGAATAGTTTTTTCAGCCCCGGAAATAACTGCGGTTTCAAAACCAAATAAAAATCCGCCAAGTGCGGCAATCAATGCAATACGAACGGGATATGAAAGCATGCTAATCGTTTTAGGATATAAATATATTGGTTTGTAATCAATTTCGCTAAAACCATTTAATAGTAGCAGAGGTCTCAAAAAATTAATAAAGCGATTGCAGCTTTTAAACACTTGCTATAACTGTATACAAATGAATAATTTTTTATTTTACTGTTAAAACTACTACCGAAGTTGCAGGTAATGTAATGGTGATTATATTTTTATCCAATGCAAAGTCTTTAAAAATGACAGGCTTTATTTTTTCTGGATCGGCAAAAGAATTATAGTCCTGCAATTTTTTTGATGTAAGGATCCTTCCGGTTGCACCGCTTAATTTTTCTGTGCCAATATTGAGGGTTATTTTCTGGGCATGG
>JAYVZR010000253.1:0-4749 GCA_043783135.1 Ferruginibacter sp.
ACAGATAATGCAATGGCTGATAAAAGCAGCAGCCATTGTGCAGTTTTATTTAGTGCAATTTTTATTTCGGGCAATTTATTTTTTATTTGTTGTACAAAAATTATCCATCCTGCCATTTGGCTAAATGCCGCAAGTACAACAACAATATAGGCCCAGTTTGGTATCGGCAGCCATAAAGCCGAAAGTATGTAGGCCGGTGCACAGGCTAAAACAAACATCCAGAAAATTCTTTTTAAAATTACTGATGATACGTTGTTGAAAAACTTATCTGTTGCCAATCCTAAACATGCAAATAAAAACCAGCCATTATATTGAAAATGTAAAAAGAAATAGACCGATGCCAAATACCAGTTTTGGTGCAAATTTTTTGTTACCATCATAAAAGCCAGTGATAATGCTCCTAAAGAAGAAAGCACATTAAATACCAGGGCCGCTTTTATCCACCAATGGCTAATTTTTTTTATTCGTAATTTATTTAAATCTTTCCAGAACATAAACGCAAACACATACGAAACTGCAATAGAGATATTAGAGAAAAATATTGAAAATAAACCATAGCCCTGCAAAGGAAAACTAATTAACATACCATAAGCGGCAACAAGATTGGCAATAATTACCCATCGGTATCTTTTGTATATTGACTCATCTTTTTGTGCAGCAAGGTAAGCAACCAGCAAAACCATTAATGCATGTGTAACCCAACCGGCAAAAGCGAAATGTGAGTGCCCATGTAATAAATGCTTTTGATCGATAAAGGGAAGAGAGAAGGCAATTTTGTAGCGCAATATCACGCCTATAAAAGACACGATCAATAAATTAAGTAATGCAATTTTAGTAAACCGTTGAAGTTGTGCATGCATAATACATATTTGCCGCAAAGAAACTATACAATCAAAGATGGTATTGTGATTTCAATCATATATCAGCAATACACTTTGCCCTTTGCAATAAATAACTGGCCTTTATCATGAAGATGCCTGATGGTACGTATTACCGTTTCAACCCTTAAGCCAGTCATGTTGGCAATTTGCTGCCTTGTAAGGTTTACCTTATTGCATTTAGAACAAATATTTTTCTTGTTTTGTTTCAAATAATTCAGCAAACAGTTGATGCTGTGTTCCGGATTTTGACCAGCTAATTCTCTTAATAAAAGAAATTTAAACCGAAGGCGTTCCGACATTAGTTTGGTAAATGCAAAATGAATATCGGGCCTTTCCGTAATAAGCTGATGAAAAGAAGAAATATGTAAACGAATGATGACTGAATCGGTGTCTGCAATGGCACTAGCGGCAAAAGGTTCCCCATCAAATAGGGGTAATTCTCCAAAACATTCTCCCGGCTCAATCATATTCTGGATAAACTCATTGCCATTATCTGTGATATTTACCCAACGCACACTTCCACTTACCAGCTGGTAATAAAAACGGGCTTCTGCTCCCTCATTAAAAATTATTTCCCCGGCATTTACTTTTTTATACGCCGCTCCAAGTGAAAGCAATATATCGGTATCAATAATCATAATACACTAACATTTGATTTAACCAAAGCTAACTGTAATGCAGCCACAGCAATATGATATTTAGTAGGTATTTGTATGATTATTATCATAATTACTAATTGATTTTATAAGATAAACCACAAAAAATTAACAATATGACTGAACGCATAATCTACAATTGAAAGGCTAAGTAATCTTGTACCATCAATTTTAAACCAAAAAATTAGTTATGAAAAAATTAGCAGTCATTCTATTCATGGGTATATTAATAACATCCTGTGGCGGTGGTGCCGGAAGTGATACTAAAGCTAACGAAGACCCATATGATGCAACAAAAAAAACTGACAATGGTAACCCTTCTTACGACCCCAACAGAGGTGAAGGAAAATTTACCAAGGTGGAAGTTGGAGCAAAATTAGATGAAGCCATGGCCGGTAATGGAGAAAAGATTTTTGGTGTAAAATGCAGCAGCTGTCATAAAACTACAGATGAAAAATTAGTGGGCCCCGGATGGAAAGGTGTTACCAGCCGTCATTCTGCCGAGTGGATCATGAATTTTGTAACCAATACAGATGCCATGATTACTAAAGATCCAAAGGCGCAGGCACAACTGGAAATTTGTTTGGTGCGTATGCCCAATCAAAATTTAAGTGATGATGATGCAAGGGCACTGTACGAATTCATGCGTAAAAATGACGGCGTTAAATAATGAAATAAATAAATAAATCCTAAACAACAAATTATTATGAAAAAGATAAAAATTAGCATAGCAGCTATGGCTCTTATCAGTATTGTGCTGCTGTTCCATTCCTGCAAACCAAAAAATGCAGGCAGTGCAGTTAATTCTGATGCTGCCTCCAAAGCTTATGTAGCGCCAGGTAAGTATGATGAATTTTACAATTTTGTATCCGGTGGATTCAGCGGGGGAATGAGCGTATATGGACTACCAAGCGGACGGCTGCTGAGAGTAATCCCCATATTTTCTGTAGACCCTGAAAAAGGATGGGGTTACAGTGAAGAAACCAAGCCTATGCTAAATACATCACATGGATTTGTTCCCTGGGATGATCAGCACCATACTGAATTGTCACAGACCAATGGTGAAATTGATGGCCGCTGGATATTTGCCAATGCCAACAATACACCACGTGTTGCAAGGGTTGATCTGAGCACTTTTCGTACCAATGAAATTATTGAATTGCCTAATAGCGCCGGCAATCACAGTTCACCTTTTATAACAGAAAATACAGAGTACGTTGTGGCAGGCACCAGGTTTAGTGTACCTCCTGATGATGCCAACGGCGACGTACCAATCAATACCTACAAACAAAACTTTAAGGGCTATATAAGTTTTATCAGTGTTGGAAAGGAAGATGGCAAAATGGATATTGCTTTTCAGATCAAATGCCCTGGTATAAACTTTGATTTAAGCCATGCCGGTAAAGGAAAATCGCATGGCTGGTTTTTCTTTAGCTGCTATAATACAGAGCAGGCTAATACTTTGCTGGAAGTAAACGCTTCGCAAAGAGATAAAGATTTTATTATGGCAGTTAACTGGAAAAAAGCAGAAGAATATTTAAAGGCAGGCAAGGGAAGAAAGCAGGCTGTTAAATATGCACATAATGTTTACAACGAAAAAAGCCACACATCTACCTCTGAAATAAAAACAGAAGTTATAGTGCTGGATTCAAAAGCACTGAAAGATATCTGTTATTTTATACCATGCCCCAAATCTCCACATGGTTGTGATGTTGATCCAACGGGTGAATATATTGTGGGTAGTGGAAAACTGGCAGCCCTTATCCCTGTATTCAGTTTTGATAAAATGCAAAAAGCCATAGCTGCAAAAGATTATATCGGCGATTATGATGGCATCCCCGTAATTAAATACGAATCCGCGTTATATGGAGAAGTTAAAAAACCAGGGCTTGGCCCTTTGCATACCGAATTTGACGGAAGGGGAAATGCAATCACAACCATGTTTGTTTCTTCTGAAATTGTAAGATGGAATATCAAAGACCTGAAAATAATTGATCGGCAACCTACTTTTTATTCTCCCGGCCATTTATGCATACCAGGGGGCGACAGTAAAAAACCCAATGGTAAATATGTAATCGTTTATAATAAAATTACAAAAGACCGCTACCTGCCCACAGGGCCTGAATTATCACAAAGCGCACAGTTGTTTGATATATCCGGCGACAAAATGCAATTGATTCTGGACTTTCCAACAATTGGTGAACCCCACTATGCACAGGCTGTAGAAGCCAGTGTTATCAGAAACAATTCGGTTAAATTTTTTAAAATAGAAGAAAATACAAATGCTTATGTATCCAAAGGAGAAGGAACGACAAAAGTAATAAGAACCGTAAATAAAATAGATGTTTATATGACAGCAATCCGGTCGCATTTAACACCAGACAATATTGAAGGCGTAAGAGTTGGCGACGACGTTTATTTTCATATTACCAACCTTGAACAGGATTGGGATGTGCCACATGGCTTTGCAATAAAAGGGGCACTGAATGGCGAATTATTAATAATGCCGGGAGAAACACAAACCTTGAAATGGGTACCTCAAAAAGCGGGGATGTATCCTTTCTATTGTACAGACTTCTGTAGTGCACTTCACCAGGAAATGCAGGGTTATATAAGGATATCTCCTGCAGGCAGCAATGTTCCTTTACTGTTTAGCACTGGTAAAAATTTACCGCCTGCTGATAGTACATCAACGGCAAAATAATTTTTAATAATTGCTGGCCGGTGTAATTGTTTTTTCATTGACATCGGTCAACTTTATTCAGACTAACAATTAACTAAAAAGATAAGACATGAAAAAGTATAAAATAATTTTTGCCTTTTTACTAATCGTTTCCATGGTTGCCTGTAATAATGCAGCTGATAAAACAGCACCTGCTGACAATGCAGCTGCAACAATTGCCCCGGCAGGCGGACAGGAAGCTGTGCAGGATAATGAGTCAGTAAAAGATGTGGTTAAAGTTGCCATCTCATCAAAAGACCATACCACATTGGTAGCTGCTTTAAAAGCTGCAGACCTTGTTACTTCATTGTCGAATGCGGGCCCATTCACAGTGTTTGCCCCAACAAATGCCGCTTTTGATAAATTACCTGCCGGAACTGTTGAAGGCTTATTGAAACCTGAAAAAAAAGAAGACCTGCAAAACATACTACAATACCATGTTACTTTATCGGCATTAAAAGCCGAAAGTTTTACAGACGGACAGGTTTTA
>JAYVZR010000254.1:0-4743 GCA_043783135.1 Ferruginibacter sp.
GGTTTTGTAAATACATCCAAAATTGCCACCCGATATAAAATTTCTGATAAATTTAATATCAGGGGTTCTGTTAGTACCGGCTTTAGGGCACCCTCATTACAGCAAATCAATTTCAACAATACCCTAACCTCATTCAGCGGTGGCCAGTTGGTTCAATCACTTATTGCAAGAAATGGCAGCCCTACTGCTGATGCAGCAGGTATTCCCAAATTAACAGAAGAAACATCTGATAATGCAAGTATTGGATTTGCATGGAAACCAATGAGAAATTTAACCATTACTGTTGACGGTTATGCGATAAAGGTAACCAACAGAATTGTATTATCTGGTTTGTTCTCAGCATCAGACACTACCTTACCGGCTGCATTGCTGGAAAATTTAAAAGCTGCAAATGTTTCAACGGCACAATTTTTTGACAATGCGGTAAATACCACCAATTTTGGTGTTGATATTGTTATTGACTACACAAAAAAATTCAGTAATAACAGCAGCCTTAAAGCCTTGCTGGCAGGTAACATGCAGCACATGACTGTAAACCAGGTGAACGTACCTGCAACTTTAAATACCAGTTACCGCCTGCAGAAAACTTTTTTTAGTGACCGTGAAGAAGCATTTTTATTAGCATCTGCACCAAAAGCAAAATTCAATTTAAACCTTGAGTATACTATCAACAAATTAGGTGTCGGTACCAACTTTACTTATTATGGCTATACGCAATCAAAAGGATTTGGATGGACAGGGTTTGCCAATTTAGCAGGAACAGGCGGGCCAGGCGATCCTGCTATTTCAGGCAGCTTTGCAGGCATTGACCCTTATGTAGATGAAGATAAATACCTGGATGCAAATTTTACCGGAAATGGTGTAAATATTCTGCCCGAAACGTTTAAATACAATGCTAAAATAACAACAGATTTATTTGTATCATATAAGTTTTCTAAATCTGTAAGCCTGTTTATAGGTGCAGATAATTTATTTAATGTACATCCTAACTTTGCGGCAGTACCTCAATCAAGGCGTCAGTCATTTGACAACGAAACCGGTGGTGCATGGGAGTCTGTGCAAATGGGTTTTAACGGAAGAAGATTGTTTACAAAACTTGCTTTTAATTTTTAGAAAAAGTCTTTTATAATAAAATTGCCGGCAATTAAGAAATTGCTGGCCGTTTTACTTACATCATCACTACCTTATTATCGTAACAGTTCCCTTCAGGAATTTGGGAAATTCACTTAATGTTATCTGGTAAACATACGATCCTATTGGTGCCTTCGCTCCCTTATAAGTACCATCCCAGGCAAGGCTGGTACTCTTGCTTTGAAAAACTATTTCTCCATACCTGTTAAATACTGATAATTCAAAACTTGAAAAAGCATTCAATGCGGGTATTTTCCAGGTATCATTTAAGCCATCTCCATTGGGGCTAAAAGCAGAAGGAATAAAAATATCTTTATACCAAAATATATGCATTGTGTCTATAGCGTAACCACAACCATTGGCTGAGGTTACTTTTAAAACATAATTAATATCAGCAGCAGGTTTTGCAACCGGTTGTAAAATCTGTGGATTATCGATATATGTTGCCGGCGACCATGAGTAAGTAATCGACTGCCCTGTAGCACTGCCGGATAATGTAACTGAATTATTCCCAATAATTGTTTTATCCGGCCCTGCATTGGCTGTAGGTTTTTCATCAACTGTTACTACAATAGCAGCAGTATCTGAACAGGCAAACTGGTTAGTTACAGTTACAACATACGTTGTAGAATTTTTGGGCGATGCAAAGGGATTGGCAATAATAGCAGAAGACAATGAAATAGCAGGTAACCAGGCATATGTACTACCGCCACTGCTTAACAATTGAACACTATCACCTGAACAAATAGTTGCCGCTGCAAATGTTGTTGTTGCCACAGGCGAAGGATTAACTTTAACAACTGTAGAATCGTTATTGATGCAGCCATGATTGTCTGTTACAAGCACATAATATTTACCCGCCTGCATTTGCTGTATGCTATTAATTGTAACAGATGAACCTGAAGCTGAAAAATTATTAATGCCTGTCCATGCGTACTGTGTACCGCCGGTAGCATTTAATTCTAATTTTCCCCCTTCGCAGGCAGGGCCATTGTTACCAGCAGTTATAATGGGGTTAGCAGTTACCTGCACATTAACGGGAAGAGAAACAACCCTGCATTTTACTGAATTTACATTACCTAGTTCAACAACAGCTAAGCGAAAAAAATAATTGCCCGGGGGGGTTGTTGCAGGAAAATTTTCTGTGTAGGAAGTAGTATTAGCTCCTGGAATATCTGTCCATACTCCGTTAGTATTTCTTTGCCATTGATAAACAGGGTTATTAAAACCTGAGGAAACAGTAGAGACAAGATTAAAAGTTTTAGAAAGTCCTTCGCAAAGAAAGGCCGTGTCGGAACTGACTCCTACGAGTTGTGTTACTATTTTTGGACCACACGGCCTAAAAGTAATATCATCTAATGCAAGGTCGTTACCGCAACCACCTGGGGCATTATTAAAAATTCTTAAAACTACATCTGATCCGCCAATCGGGGTAGTAAAGAAAAAACCAAATTGCTGCCATACCGGGCTTAACTGGGCAGGAATACTACCACTATTATATTCTTGTAATATAGTGCCGTCTGTTTTTGCAATTGTAAAAGTAAGATTAGGCTGTATACCACTTCCATTACAGGCTGTCTGCTTTAATACATTTATAATCCATGCAGCAAACTCGTACGTTGTATTTCCGCATAAACCTTTTACAGTATCCAGGTAAAAGGCACTGGGTGCAAGCGATGCATTTACCAGCATAAAATAACCATTCCCATCCTGGGTATGGTCAGTATTAAGAACATGCCAGGTATTTCCAAAACAGCCAGCAGTGCTATTGATAACTGTATAAAATCCATCTCTGGGGCAATCAAATGATACATATTGATAAGCTGTAGTTGCTGCTGACAATTGTGGGCCAGGGTTATTGCCGTTACCAAAAGTTATATTAATTATAGGGTCACCTAAACTGCCCTGGCATAGCTGTGCAGTTGTGTTATGGTAAGCAGCTAACAATAAAAATACAATGGTAAAAAACTTAAGACCTTTTCTCACTTAAAATATCGTTTTTGTGAAGATACTGATAATAAGCTTTTAATGAGTTTCTCACAAAGATTACAAGGCTACAAAGTCCACAGTATTTATTGACGTCCTGTTTCGTTGTGTCCTTCGTTTTTGTTGGGTGCTTTGTGGGAAATAAAGTTGTTGTATTTCAGTAACTGCATGTATAGATAGCTGTTAGTGGCACTATAGAAGCGATATTATTTTATTTATTTTGCAATAGCCACTCCTACAAAAGAATCGGCAGTGCCATAATATAAATACCATTTACCTTTAAAATAAACAAGGCCTTCAGAAAAAATTGTACCTGCTTTATATTGGCCGGTTACTTCATGTGGCAGTGTGGGTTTTAATATACAGGTATCTGTCCTGTAAATAATTGTCTCCATATTATTTATATCAAATACAACCTCTCCTACAGAATAGGTTCCTTTTGGAAGCAATGGGTCTGCTGTTTCGTTGGTGGCATTTTTGCCATTATATATCAACAAAATTCCTTTATCAGTTATTATTGCAGGAGGCCCGCATTCGGTAAGGTCGCTGTCAAATTTTCCCGGCCGGGTAATCATTGTTTTCTTCAGCTCACCCTTTTCATCCAGTAAAGGGTTCCAGTCTGATAAATTAACAGACCATGCAAGATTTACAAAATGCTCGCCCCAATACATCCAATACTTTCCTTTTATTTTAGCCAGTATTGGCCTGCCGTTTTTCATGGCAGTAATCATTGAGGCGGATTTGGAAGCCATATTTAAAAACTTCCCGTTATAGGCTGTTGCAAAAGCGGGGCCCTTCTTCTCCCAGTGAAAAAGGTCCTTAGAAACTGCAATGGATAAACGCGGCACGTTATAATTCCAAGCCGTATAAGCCATTACATACTGTCCATCTTCGGTTTCTACAACCCGTGGATCTTCGCAGCCACCGGGATAATCATATTGCTTAAATTTACTTTCATCAGGATATAAAACAGGAGTGGGGAAATTTTTAAAACTAATTCCATCTTCACTAACGGCAATGCCTATCCTTGATGTTCTTCCTCCCAAAATGGCAGCAGGATTATCTTCACTACGGGTAAACATATATACTTTTCCATCCTTAACAATGGCAGCAGGATTAAACACATCTGCCTTTTGCCATTTAACCAATTGCTTTTTCAGCGAATCATAAAATACCAGGGTAGAATCTGCTTTTAAAATGGGGTTTCCGGCAGGCTTATAAAATGCGGATAATTTCTTCAGCTTTACTTTTTGGGCAAATACTAAACTTGGGAAGATAACCATCATTATAAAATACAATCTTTTTTTCATATCCGGTTTTTAGTGTTGCTTAATTGCAACTCAATTTAATGCATGCAGAGAAGAATGTGTGGTTTCAAAATAAAATAAGGGGCAGCTAATTATTTTAAAAGTATTGTAATGTATTTTAGAAAAGACAAGATTTTTAAAAAAGCAGAAAAGAACTTTGTCCTCCTTCCATAAAATTAAAAAATCATCACTGCTGTTCCGGCTATTATAAGCAATGCCCCAATAGCCGTTTTAATGGTTAATGCTTCTCCCAAAAATAACACCGATAAAACTACAGTTAAGGCAACACTTAATTTGTCTACCGGTGCTACCTGCGAAA
>JAYVZR010000255.1:0-4735 GCA_043783135.1 Ferruginibacter sp.
ATAAGATGATGAGGGACAGAAACTATTTTGGATGTATGCTGGTAGAAACGTGACAAGCAGATTGTATGATCAGTGGTTTAACCCGGAGTTACCCTGAAACTATCCGGCCTGCTTTGCAAACAATTGGTACAGAAGAAGGCGTTAAAAAAATTGCGGGCATGTATATTATGCTAACAAAGCGTGGCCCTTTATTTTTGGCAGACACCACCATTAATTTTAACCCTACAGCCGATGATCTGGCAGAAATAACTTTGCTTACAGCCAAAATGGTGAAGCAGTTTAATATTGTACCACGTATTGCAATGCTCTCCTACTCAAACTTTGGAAGCAGTGATTCGCCGGAGGCAAACCTTGTTCGTAGCGCACGGGAAATGGTAAAAGCAAAAGAACCTTCTTTAATTTGTGATGGCGATGTACAGGGCATCCTGGCCTTTAATAAAGAAATATTAAAAGACAATTATCCGTTTACAGAATTATTGGATGGAGAAGTAAATACATTGATTTTTCCTAATCTTGCTGCGGGCAATATTGCCTATAATTTATTACAGGAAGTAGGCGGAGCCGACGCCATTGGCCCCATATTACTGGGGTTAAGAAAACCCGTTCATGTATTGCAGTTAGGCAGTTCTATCCGTTCTATTTTTAATGTAGTATTGATAGCAGTGGTGGATGCGCAAATGAAAAGCGAAGTAAATACACAGGAGGCAATCAATAGCAGCAAATGGTGGAAGAAGTTTAAAAGGATTGCACATGATTTATAAAAGGTTTACTGTTTTGGTTTTTAGTTTATTAATATTGCAAATTTTGGTTGCATTCCAAATTGTCGCTACCGGTTTCGGACGGTGTGGACACCGGCCGAGGCTGACAGGAAGCAATCAATAACAGCAAATGGTGGAAGAAGTTTAAAAGAATTGCACATGATTTATAAAAGGTTTACTGTTTTGGTTTTTAGTTTATTAATATTGAAAATGTATTAACATGCAAAAAGTATCAAAATCAAATTTATCTTCGTCTTTAACAACAGTATAATAAACAGTAAACCGCAAATCAACAATGGATTTTTTTACACATTTCGGCCGCTATCTTTTAATGATCAAAGGCATGTTTACAAGGCCCGAAAATTTTAAAATGTACTGGAAAGAATTTATGCATCAATGCAATGATATCGGCATTGGTTCTTTGGGTATTGTATCCATCATTTCTGTATTTATTGGTGCCGTTAGCGCTGTACAAACAGCCTACCAGCTGGTAAGCCCGATAATACCCGCTGAAACCATCGCCACTATTGTAAGGGATACAGTAATACTGGAGTTTGCGCCTACGTTGGTATGTATAGTTTTGGCCGGTGTAATTGGCAGTAAAATTGCCAGCGAACTGGGGAATATGAGGGTGAGCGAACAAATTGATGCCTTGGAAATTATGGGTATCAATACAAAGGCATATTTAGTAATGCCCAAAATTGCCGCTGCCCTGCTGACTATACCGCTTTTGGTAATTATATCAATGGTATTAGGTATCTGGGGAGGACGAATTGCCGGTGTTGCATCCGGGATATTATCCACCGCTACATTCGACAGGGGCCTGGTAATGGATTTTATTCCTTACAATGTAATTTTTGCGCTTATTAAATCGTACACATTTGCTTTTATCATCAGCAGTATACCCGCTTATTATGGCTATTATGTAAAAGGCGGTGCGCTGGAAATTGGCCGCAGCAGCACTAAAAGTGTAGTGGTGAGTTGTATTATGCTGCTGTTTGCCGACTATGTTTTAACCCAGCTATTATTAACCCATTAATTTTTGTAGATAAAAAAATATGATTGAATTTAAAAATATCAGTAAAAGTTTTGGGGAGAAGGTAGTGCTTAATGACGTTAGCCACATAGTAGAAACGGGTAAATGCAATCTTATTATTGGTACCAGCGGTAGTGGTAAAACGGTGTTGCAAAAATGCCTGGTGGGCTTATTTGAACCTGATAGTGGCCAGATTTTTTACGACGGGATAGACTTTACAGATATGGATGAAGATGGCAGAAAAAACCTGCGCCAGCAGATAGGTATGCTTTTTCAGGGCTCTGCCTTATTTGATAGCATGACAGTAGAGCAGAATGTAATGTTTCCTTTGGATATGTTCAGCAAAATGAACAATGCAGATAAAAAGCAACGGGTAAATGAAGTGCTGGAAAAAGTAAACCTGGTGGATGCACATAAAAAATTTCCGGCAGAAATAAGTGGCGGTATGAAAAAAAGAGTTGGTATTGCCAGGGCCATTGTACTAAATCCCAAATATTTATTTTGCGATGAACCCAATTCGGGCCTTGATCCCCAAACATCCATGGTAATTGATAAACTCATCCACCAGATTACAAAAGAATTCAACATGACCACGGTTATCAATACCCACGACATGAATAGTGTAATGGAGATTGGTGAAAATATTTTGTACATGTACGAGGGCCAGAAAGAATGGACGGGTAATAACGAAGAGATTATATTCTCAAAAAGTGAAAAGTTAAACAACTTTATTTTTGCCTCTAAATTTTTGCAGGACGCTAAAGACATGCGTATGCTGGAAGCCAAAGGCATCATTGCAGATAACAGGAATATGGATGAGATGATGAAAAATGGTAATGAAATAAAATAATAAAACAATGTGAAACTGTACAATTTGCATCTTCATTACTAATTTCTGAATTTACCAATTTGCTGATTTTACTCCCCTATCTTTGCGAAAAATTTTTAATTCTTCATTTTTAATTCTCAATTGATACCATGTCAGTTCTAGTTAATAAAAACTCCAAAATTATAGTACAGGGTTTTACCGGTACAGAAGGTACATTTCATGCCACACAAATGATTGAATATGGCACTGACCTTGTTGGTGGCGTAACCCCTGGTAAAGGCGGCAGCACACATTTGGATAAGCCTGTATTTAATACGGTAGCCGATGCGGTTAAAGCAACGGGGGCTGATGTTAGTATTATTTTTGTACCACCTGCGTTTGCAGCCGATGCTATTATGGAATCGGCCGATGCAGGTATAGCATTGATTGTATGTATTACAGAAGGTATTCCGGTGCAGGATATGGTGAAGGTTAAAAATTATTTAATAGGCACAAAGGCAAGATTGATAGGGCCAAACTGCCCGGGTGTAATTACTGCCGATGAATGTAAAGTGGGGATTATGCCTGGTTTTATTTTTAAGAAAGGAAGAGTAGGTATTGTTTCAAAAAGTGGTACGCTTACCTACGAGGCTGCCGACCAGGTAGCAAAAGCGGGTCTTGGTATTTCCACTGCTATTGGCATTGGTGGCGACCCAATAATTGGTACCACCACTAAAGAAGCGGTTGAACTGTTTATGAACGATCCGGAAACGGATGCCATTGTAATGATTGGCGAAATTGGTGGTGGCATGGAAGCAGAAGCGGCCAATTATATTAAATCAACCGGTAATAAAAAACCGGTGGTTGGTTTTATCGCCGGACAAACAGCACCTCCGGGCCGTCGTATGGGCCATGCCGGTGCTATTGTAGGCGGGGAAGATGATACTGCTGCTGCTAAAATGAAGATCATGGCATCCTGCGGTATTATTGTAGTTGCAAGCCCTGCAGATATTGGTAAAACAATGGCAGAAGCATTGAAGAAATAATTTTTATTTCACGCAAAGAAAGGTAAGTAACTGTTAAAAAATAAGTAGTACAATCATGGACTAATTTTATAATTCCAGTCACCTCTAAATTCCTTGTTTGTCAGGTTGATTTTTTTTAATTCTTCATCAGCTACTTTCAATCCTTTTTCATACTGATTTCTATCTGCTTTAGCTTTTATAGTCAACCCTTTCAGAGTTGTTGTATTTGCGATTAAATTTACAATTACTTCCAGGCTCTCCAATGGTTTTGCCCTCCAGTTTTTGGTAATGTAGGAGAACATCCGATGTTCTATTTTATTCCATTTACTGGTGCCTGGCGGAAAGTGGCAAACATGCACTTCCAATCCTAATTCTGTTGATAGTGTTTGTAATTCTTTTTTCCACAACCGGCTTCTTGAACTATTGCTGCCACCACCATCGGCAGTAACCAAAATTTTATTTGCTAAAGGATATTGTTCTTTACCCATTTGTTGCCACCACGTTCTGATGCTGTTCACTGCAAATTCTGCCGTGTCCTTACTGATACCGGCACTTACCCAGCCTTCATTTTTGGCAATATCATATACCCCGTATGGAACAGCTTTTCCTAACTCTTTATCTATAAAATCATACACTTTTACTTCAGGGGCTTCGCCTTTGACAAACCAGTCTCTGCCTGCATTTTTAAAGTTCCCTATCAACTCTTTCTTTTTACAATCCACAGATATTACCGGCGCATTATCACCCATAAAAGACAAAGCAGTTTTATTGATAAACTCGAACTGTTCATTCCTGTCAGGATCGTTGCCACCCTCATCTGTTTTCTTGTTTCCCTGCAAACTGTAGCCTATTGATTTTAATAATTCTCCCACTGTTACATAACTTACCAGATACCCCTTTTCTTTGAGCGATTTTTCAATATTGCGTAAGCTTTTGCTACTCCATAGCAGTACTTTCATAGGGTCTCCCCGGGTATGTGGAGTTACTATTGATTCCAATGCTTCTAACAAACCAGCCTGACTTTCCTTATGCTGTTTGCGGCCACCACCTGCCTTTCTTATTTTTTGTGAAGGGCTATCTTCCTTCACTATTTTTTTTGCAGTTAATT
>JAYVZR010000256.1:0-12478 GCA_043783135.1 Ferruginibacter sp.
CTATAAACAAATTTTCATCCCCTGTCGGCTTGCCCCGTACAAACAAAACCTGCCCGGTAAACTGCTTTAATTGAAGCAACAATAGCTTTTCAAAAATACTTCGCTGAGGCTCGGGGCCAGATAATAAAACAAGCAAATCATATTTGGTTTCTACCGCCAGGTATCTTTCAAATCTTGATAGACCACCGATATATCTAATATTAGCAGTTCTTTTAACTGGATGAGACAATGCTCCGGCAATATTATCATCACCTTCAAAATCGGGTACCCAACATTCCGCATATTTTTTAATAAATAAATTATGAAGCCTGGCAAGAATATTTTCTAAAAATTTATTTTCTGTTTTGATCAATAACTGGTGTGTAATATAAACAGATGGTATACGGGAATGATACAATCCAAACCGGTTATCTGATATAACGGCATCAATGGCACAATTTTTAACAACCTTTTTTAACCATAAATGTTCTTTATATATCGAAAATAGTATGCCAGGGGTTTGAAGTGCAATTTTTAAGGACAGCCACTTTTTTTGCCGGGAGTAATCAATTTTATAACCTTCGAGTGGCAAAAATGTTAATTTGGGGAACTCATTTTGCAATAATTGGCCAATTTGGCCTTCAGCAGCAATAATCACGGCACAACCTTCAGTCAATAAACACTTTATCAGGGGAATAACCCGGGTTGCGTGGCCAAGACCCCAGTCCAGCGGGGCGATCAGAATTTTATAAGGTTTCGCCAAAGTGTTAAATTCAATATTAATTGTAAAAAAAATACAATAAATATCTCTAAAATAAGTTTACTTTTATAAATAATTAATATGAACCGTATAATTAAATTAGGTTTTTTACTTACTTTAGTGACAGTATTTGCCATTTCAGGTTGCACTACATCAAATAAAAGTTGTAGTTGCCCCAGTAAAAAGGGAATGATTGGATACTAGATGATAGTAGTAAAATCTATAAGTCTAAATATCAATGAACAAAATAAACCGCGATTTGCTTGTTTTATTTAATCATGAATTAATGAGCCCACAGGCCATGGAAAACGAAGTGGAATTATTACACGAACTTTTGTTTTCTGTTGAGCGTTTGGATAATTTAGTTACTGCTCATGAAATTATTGATTTAAATAAATACAAAGTAATCAATAAGCAAATTATTGTCCGCAAAACAATTCAATTACAAGAGTTAAGACCTTTCGTTTTTTTGAATTGCAAAAACTAAGTTTATTTAGTTTTAGGTAAGTTTAATCAGCGAAGCTTTTAGTTTTTCAATCATTTCATCTATTTCTTCTTTTTTACAGGTTCCCACGCTTAAGCGGTACCAGCTACTTTTTGCAGATGCGCCAAATGCAGAAAAGGGTACAATTGCCAGCTTTGCTTCATTTAACAAATATTCTGTTACTTCTGTCTGGTCAGTTAATTTTTTACCGTAAGTAGTTGTTTTACCAACAAGGTCAATTTTAATAGTTAAATAAATTGCTGCCTGTGGTGATATTGCATCTACTGAAAAGCCCTCTGCTTTAAGTTGTTGAAATCCCGAGTAAATTCTTTGCAGGCGCTCTTCTATCTCGTTTTTAAAATTGGTAAGATAATTATCAACTTCTTCTATTTGCAATAAATATTTAGCAGTGGCTTTTTGCTCTGCCATGGGAGCCCAGGAGCCTACATGACTATTAATAGCTTTCATTTTGTTGATTAAATTTATAGGGCCCATTGCCCAGCCAACCCTTACACCCGTTGCAGCAAACGCTTTGCTGATACCATCAATAAAGATAGTGTATTCTTTCATTTTCGGCCGTAAAGAAACCGGGTTGTAATGTGCTGTTTTTCCGTAGGTAAGTGTCCAGTAAATTTGGTCGTATAATAAATATAATTTTTTTTCATCGTCGCCGCGTTGCTCATTTTCTGCAATTACCAGATCGCATATATCTTCTAATTCTTGTTTTGTAAATGTAGTGCCTGTTGGGTTTAGGGGCGAGCATAATGCCAATAAAGAAGTCCCTTTTAAATGAGGTTTTATTTCCTCTGCCGTCGGCATAAAATTATTTTCTTTTTTACTTTCAATCAATACATGCTCACCTTCGGTGAAATGTACATAGTGGTTATTGTTCCAGCTTGGCACAGCATAAATTACTTTTTCTCCTTTATCAACAATGGCACGATAGGCAGCATATATCAATGGCCTTCCGCCTGCAGCAATTAAAATTTCGTCATTGGCAAATGAAAGGCCTTCTCTTTTTTGTATAAATTCAGCAACAGCATTTCTTAATTCCAAAATGCCGTCGGCAGGCGGATAAGTGGTGTGATAGGTTTTGTATGCAGCTATGATCTCATTCTCCAGTTGTTTTGGGATAGGAAAAATAGCACTGTCAAAATCACCAATAGTAAAATTGTATATTTTATTACCCTGTGCCATCTTTGCCTTTATATCTGCACCCAGTTTTACAATTTCAGAACCAATAAGGGTTTCGGCAAGTTGGCTCAATTTTGATGAAAGCATATGTAGAAATATTAATAAGAATTATTGTGCAGGGCAAAAGTAAATTTTAAAGAGTGCAAAACAAAAACAAATGAAAGAATGGCTGTCGTTATACGCTTTGGATATAAAACTATGTGCATTTTCATTACTCGAAAACACGGTAGGCTTTATCGCAGTAATATTTGAAAAACAGCTTCATTTACTTTAACCGGGTACATTTTTTTCAATTCGGCTATCCATTTTTCTTCCAGGTAATTCTGATAATCATTAATTACTAATCCTCTTGCTTCAATAAAACTACGTTGCTGATCGGCAGGAAATAGATGCAGCACTTTTACAAAACTGGCAGTATTGTCGGTAATGTTTATAACAGGTGAGGAAATAAATCCCTCAGTAATTTTTTTACCAACTGGCAGTTGTAATTGTGTTAACTCATACCTGCCGGAATCTGATTGAATTTTTCCATCACTTTTTTCAGCAATTTCTTTCCACCCTTTGCCATTGTTCAACAACTCGATAGCTTCTTTGGCTGTATTACTATCACTACAGTTAAATAATAAAATATTGGCGCTTGAATCCCAACGGTATTTCGTTGTATGTGCATCATAATATCGCTTTAAACCCATGCTGTCATTTGATGCCTTGCTCCAAACCTTTCTTTCCATAATTTCAAATAACATATTGCCTTCTTTAAACTCCTTCATCTGGTAATTAAAATCTTCGTTATATTCACTCAAATGGTTTCGGTAATATTCTAATATAGAAGTTGAAATAAATTTATCCAGCAAAGATGCATTGGTTTCTCCTTTGTATACGTCAGCATTTAATTTATAATCTTTTACAAAGGTTAGCCATTCAGCGACTTTTACTGTTGATTTTGTAAAGGAGAAAATGATTTTATTATTGATGGGATATTTGCCTACTTTTTTATTTAAAGCTACACTATCCGCATACCTGAAAAGATCGGCATCTTTTACTGCTGCATTTTTTTTATACCCGGTTTTTATAGTAATTTCTTTTATAAAATTTTCTTTGGCGCTATTGATTCTTGGGTCTTTTGCAATTTTTTGTTTTAACTCATAAATAAAAGCTTCGTCGCTTTTATCTGTTTGTAGGGGCAGCTGTTGTAACCGTTTAACAATATGGTATCCGTCGCCTGTATAAATTGGCTTTGATATATCTCCGTCTTTTTGCAATTCAAATACTTTTGTTTCAAATCCTGTTTCAAACTTACCTGTACCAAAAGCCGCCATTTCGCCGCCATTAATTGCTGTAAGCCTGTCTTCACTAAATTGTTTTGCTGTTTTGCCAAAATCGGCACCGGCAATTAAAAGGGCATAAACAGAATCTGCTTTTCTTTCTATTTCCTTTAATTGAAAGGCGGTGGCATCGGGTGGCATGGCAAATAATATCTGCGCAATTTTCCATTTACCAATGCTTTTTCTTTCACCGGCATTTTTAAAAACATGTAATCCATTTTTTGATTGATATACCGCAGTAACCCCTCCTGGTTTTACATTGTATACTAAATTTTCCATTGCATAAGGAAGTGAAAAAACCGTGATATAGCCAATGTCTTTTGTGGTGACAGCCAAATATTTTTGGCTTATTTGCTGGGCAATATTATTATAATCTGTTTTGCCTTCTTTTAATGCTGCCGCTATTTCTTCCATTGCTTTAAATGCTTTGGCCGTATCTCCACCAGCACTCAATGCTGTATAAAAATGAATTAAATGAATATCTTTTTTACTTCTTTCTATTGCTTCATTTATCAACGCATTTACTCTTTTCTCATCGTTCATGTACCCTTCTTCTACCTGGCTGCTGAAGCTTTGCATATCAAACTTTAATTGTTGCAAAGTATCCAGCCTTAACGCATAGGCAGCCTTTACTTTTAATTTAAATTTTGAATATAATTCAAGGTATTCCAGCAATGCTTTTTCATTATCTGTAACGGGTGTTTTGTTTTTATTATAGGCACGTAAAAACTCCTCTTTTTCAACAGGAGTATTACCATAGGTAAATATTGTTTGAGAAAAAAGCCCTGTTGTGCCAAAGGCTAACAAAAGCAGTAAATACATTTTCTTCATTATAACCCTGTTTTCTTTTAATTGCTTTTATTCCATTTTACCTGCAACAGTTCATTCAGCTGCTGCCAGGTTAATTTTTTTGCAATGATACTTTTATTTTTATCCAGCAGGTAAATAGTAGGCGTAAGTGTAACATCGTATAATTGACGATAGCCCGGTTTTTGCGCTGCATAGTTAGCTGTTTCTATTTCTTTGGTTTGATAAACGTTTACCCATTCACCAAGATTGTGTTCCCGTATATATTTTAACCATTCTGGCTTTAGGTCTTCTTTGCTGTCAGCCGACAAAACGCCGTACATTTTTACATCATGTGCTTTCCATTTTTCCCTGTAAACAGAATCAATCTTTGGTAATTCTTCCTTACAATGGCCACAGGTTGGATCCCAAAAAACAACCACTGTATAATTTGCCTCAACCTGGTATAGTGGAGAGGGTTTTCCTGTGGTATCTAACATTTCCAGGTCTGCTGCTTTGGCACCGATAAGATTGGCCATTAACATATAAGCACGCCGGTTAATGGTTTCCATTTGTTTTTCATTTAACCAGTTGCTGATTCCCTTGCTGTGGTATTGCTCAAACAGGTGTACAAATACTGCATCCTGGCCCATGTACTTTGGACTGATGTATTCATCAGTAAGCCAGTTTAGCAAAAACTTAAACATTTCAGGGCTGCTGCGTGCAAGCAATAATTGGTAATCTGCTTCCTTAATAATACTGTCTGCATCAGCCACAACCAGTTCTGCATAATATCTTTCCAGCTTTGGCAAAAAGAATGGAGTGCGTATCATACGGTCGTCCATAAAAGTTATACCATCCCAATAATGTGCTTTGTAATAATAATAGTTTTGTAATGAATCATTATGTGTGATTGGTTTGGTGTTTACTACCGGAGGATCCTTCATAGCATTTAGCAGGGCAGCCATCATAGATGTTGGCTGTGTTTTAATAATACCCTCCCTGTAATTGTTCAACTCCTTATTTAGTTTAATATAATTCATCTCATGCAGTGCAGAATCTGCTTTTGTTGTAGAAATGCTATAAGCCTTTCTTTCAGCATCAAGTAATGGCGCTTTGGCAGCAATGGTTTTTTGGTATTGCTGCAGCAATATATTAACAGAAGAGCCAGTTACAACTGTTTTATTTATTAAATCGGCGGTGTCTATTTTTACAGTGATAAACTGTTCCTTGTCTACTAAAAAATCAACGCTTTTTGATTTACCCGGCAACACAATTGCATAAATGCCCGGTGGCAATTTTTTTTTGCCTGTAAAAATGGCAACGCCTTTACTATTTACTGCTGCAGAATCTTCCACATTAAGGTTTTTACCCATGTGGTAAGTTAAGTATGCAATACCAGATATATACTGGCTTGTTTGTAGAGTTACTTTATAATTTTGAGAACGGGCCTGGTTAAAGCAAAATAATGCTGCCAGTATGATAAGATATCGTTTCATTAAAAATTTTAATAGGTTACAAAAGTATCTAAAATCAATGGTTAATGAACATAGGATAAAATAGGAGGAAGAGAGATTACAAATCGTTAACAAAAAATTGGCTGGCCGGATTATCTTTTACAAAAAGAAAAATCAGGGTTACTTTTGCAACCGTGAAAAGAAAAAAATTTCTATTAGAAAAAATACTGGTTACCGGTTACGCCGCCGAAGGCAAATCTGTTGCGAGGCATGATGGTAAAGTATTTTTTATAGAGGGTGCAGTACCCGGGGATGTGGTAGATGTATTTATTTCTACCAATAAAAAAGACTGGGGTGAAGGAAAGGCTACACATATTCATGAATATTCTGCCGAAAGAACAATTCCATTTTGTCAGCATTTTGGATTGTGTGGTGGTTGCAAATGGCAAATGTTACCCTACGAAAAACAGCTGCTTTATAAACAACAGGAAGTTGCTCAAAATTTAAAGCGCATTGGTAAAGTAGTGCTGCCAGATATGATGCCCATTGTTGGTGCTGATGATACCATTCACTATAGAAATAAATTAGAATTTACTTTTAGCAACAAACGATATTTAACTGCTGAAGAAATAAGAACAGCCCCCCCACCCCCCAAGGGGGGATTTTTAGGGTCTGATAATTCAGAAAATCTTTCTGAAATTGAAAGGTCAGAAAATCCCCCCTTGGGGGGTGGGGGGGCTGGCGCTTTGGGTTTTCATGTTCCCCGTATTTTTGATAAAATCATTGATATTGATACCTGCTACCTGATGGAGGATATCAATAATACTATACGTAATACCATCAGAAATTTTGCCAGGCAAAATAATTATTCTTATTATGATATCAAGCAGCATACTGGTTGGTTACGTAATATTATTATCCGTTATTGTACCACCGGGGAGCTGATGGTAAATATTTGTTTAGGGTATGAAGAAAAGGAAGAAACAAAAAAACTGTTAGATCATCTTTTACAACAGGTACCCTCCATAACCACTTTATTATTTACTATCAATACAAAATGGAACGATAGTATTTATGATCTTTCACCGCAGGTGTATTATGGTAAAGGTTTTGTTACAGAGCTGCTGGGCAAATTTAAATTTAAGATCGGCCCAAAATCTTTTTTTCAAACCAATACAAAACAGGCAGAGAAATTATATACTATCATAAAAAATTTTGCACAATTAACCGGTAATGAAATTGTGTACGATCTGTACTGTGGTACCGGAAGTATCGGCATTTTTATAAGCGAAATGGCCAAAAAAATTATTGGGGTAGAAACGGTTGCTGAAGCGATAGAAGATGCTAAAGAAAATGCTGCCCTAAACAACATCACTCACGCAGAATTTTTTGCCGGTGACGTTATTAAAATTTGTAATGATGAATTTTTTGCACAGCATGGAAGGCCCGATGTTATTATAACCGACCCGCCACGGGCAGGCATGCACGAAAAATTAATTGTAAAACTGCTTGAAATAGCTGCTCCTAAAATTGTATATGTTAGCTGTAACACCGCAACACAGGCAAGGGACATTGCATTACTGGCAGAAAAATATTCCGTTGAAAAAATACAACCGGTCGACATGTTTCCACAAACACATCATATTGAGTGTGTAGTGTTGCTGAAGTTGAAAAATTAACTATTAACTTTGATTTATGGCATTTAAATTTCAAAATTCTCTTCAAAGAGACAATCCGGTTATTTTTAATCTGCTTATCATTAATGTATTGGTTTACCTGGCCCAGGTAATGATTACACCATTTAATATTACAGAATGGGGCGCTTTGCATTATTATAAGTCTTCACTGTTTTATCCACACCAGTTTCTTACAAATATATTTATGCATGACCCTACCGGCTTCACGCATATTCTTTTTAATATGTTTACCCTTTGGATGTTTGGAGTTGTTTTGGAACGAACACTGGGGTCAAAGCGTTTTTTAATTTTTTACCTTATCTGTGGTCTTGGGGCCGGTATTTTTATACAGTTAACCATTCCTTTTAGTGCCGATCAATACGCAAAATCTGCTGAAGGGGTATCATTTGCATTAGCAAATGGTTTATCTCCTGAAAGTGCCATAGCTGTATATAAAGAACAATACCAAGTAATTGGGGCATCCGGTGCTATCATGGGTGTTTTGGCAGCATACGCCTATCTTTTCCCCAATACTGAAATGTATATGATGTTTATCCCGATCCCAATAAAAGCAAAATATATAATCCCTTTTTGGATTTTACTGGATTTATTTATGGGCGTTCGCCAGGTTGCCGGAGATAATGTAGGCCATTTTGCTCACCTTGGTGGTGCTGTTGTTGGCTTTTTTCTTATTCTTTACTGGAACAATACCAATCGCAAAACGTTTTATTAAGAGTTAACAACATTTTTCAATTGGTGTTTGTAAATTTGTAATACAATTTTTAAGATGGGAGAATCAGATAGATATCCGGATTACAGCCAGCCACGTAGAAGGTTAACCCTTGGCCACGATGGTAATGCGCTGATGGGATTGGTTACCATCAATATTATTTTCTTCCTGGTGCTGCTTACTATCAAAGTAGTTTATTTCTTTTTTCAAAAAAACGAAGCCATATTTTTTGCAGAAGTAATGCAGTATTTTGAAATGCCTGCGCAACTTATCAGGCTAAGCGAAAGGCCCTGGACCATTTTGACTTATATGTTTACTCATGTTGGCGTAATACAAATTATAAGCAATATGTTATGGCTATGGGCATTTGGATTTATTTTTCAGGAGCTTACAGGAAATAAAAAACTGATACCCGTTTATATTTATGGCGGCCTTGCGGGTGGACTTGTTTTTATTATTGCAAACTATCTTATACCACAGTTACGGCCCTCTGTTAGCGGAGCTGTTTTACTGGGTGGCAATGCGGCTACAATGGCTGTTGCAGTAGCTACCACTACACTTGCACCAGACTTCCGTTTTTTTAGAAATTTAAATGGTGGCATACCCATATGGGTGCTTACTTTAATTTACATACTCATCAATTTTGCCGGTGTTGCTTCTTCGGGTGCAGCCTTTAGTTTATCGCACTTAGGTGGTGCTGCAGCTGGTTTTATATTTATTTATTTAGTAAGAAAAGATATTGATGGCAGTATATGGATGAATAATTTTTACAACTGGTTTATGAATCTTTTTAACCCCGATAAAAAGAATAACGCCGCCAACCTTAAGGAAAAGGTTTTTTACAATACAGACGGCAGAAAGCCCTACAAAAAAACGGCAAACATAACACCACAACGGGTTGACGAAATACTGGATAAAATCAATCAAAAGGGGTATCATTTATTAACCGATGAAGAAAAGAATATTTTAAAAAGAGCCGCTGAAGAAGACTTGTAGCAAATTTGCTATTCTTATTTCCTCCCATAATTATTTTAAAAGGCAAACAGTATCTTTATGCAATGCCAAAGCCCCTGATACGCATATTAACCAAAAAGGTTTCTATAATAGCCAATATTTTTGTGGCGGTATTATTTCTGTTGGGTTGTTACGCACAATGGATATTTACAAAACAGCTATGGTTTGTTGGCCTTTTAACTTTATCTGCATTTTATTTTTTAATTGTCCTGCTGCTTTTTTTTGTTTTCTGGCTCTTTATAAAATCAAAATGGAGCTTACTGTTTTTTGTTATAATAATTGCAGGATGGAAATATATCATTAAAATTATTCCTTTAAGAATATCTGCTGAATTTGAAGTTCAAAAGCAAAAAGAGGTAATAAGAATAATGAGCTGGAATGTTGCCCAGTTTGATATACTGAATTACAAAAAAGATCACTCTGTACATGATAACATGATTGACCTTATCAATCATTACCAGCCCGATATTGCCTGTTTTCAGGAAATGGTAATGGCAGACAGCGTTATAGATCTTAATAACAGTTATTACCGTAAATATTCATTTTATTCTATTGTAGATTTTGAAAATTCACTTCATTTTAAGGATGAATATTACAGCTATAACTGGAAAGAAAATTACCTGAACAGCCAGCATTTTGGTATCATTATTTTTTCAAAATACCCCATTATAAACAGGCATACCATTACTACTTACCCCAACGATTATAATTCCATTTTTCAATACGTAGATATTGTAAAAAATGGCGATACCGTTAGGGTATTTAATATTCATTTACAATCTTTAAAATTCAGCCCCGTTAATTTACAATACATCGATAACCCTTCTATCAAATCTGAAGCTGACATAGAAAAATCAAAAAATATAATCAGTAAATTTAAAAGAGGGTTTTTAAGAAGGCAAACACAGGCCGACAGAATAAAAGAAGAAATTGATAAAAGCCCTTATCCAGTAATTGTATGTGGCGACTTTAATGATGTTCCCAACTCTTATGCATATGAAAAAATTGGAGCTGGTTTGCAAAATTCATTTGAGAAAAAAGGAGCTGGCCTTGGAAGAACATTCAGTGGAATTGCCCCAACATTACGTATCGATAATATTTTTGTTGACCCTCAATACCAGGTTAACCAGTTTATATGTGTTTCAAAAAAATTAAGTGATCATTTTCCTATTATTACAGATATAACCAATACCCCCCAATAAGTAGTCACGGGTATTTTTATCTTTTTTATTATATTTGATGCTTATGCAAATTTTTATTAATAAATATTTATTTAAGGCCGGCTGTTGTTGTGTTTGCAGCATAGCATAATATCTTTGTTTAAATTACATATCCATTTAATTATTTCATTACAATTAATGCACCTGTTTAAGCAAATTGGTACAAAGATTTTGTATAGATAACATGTAAAAAACGATATTTAATTTAAAAAAACCTGATACAAAAACTTAAAAACATATTGTTTCTCCGTTTTGGAAAAAGCAATTAATTAAAATAAAGAATGTCTTTAAAAATATACAATACACTTACAAGAACTAAATCTGAATTTAAACCTATAACGCCCAACCATGTGGGTATGTATGTTTGCGGGCCAACCGTATACAGTGATGTACACCTGGGCAATTGTCGTACGTTTATTTCTTTTGATATTATTTATCGTTATTTAAAATATTTAGGGTATAAGGTAAGGTATGTACGTAACATTACCGATGCCGGGCACCTGGAAGGTGATCGTGATGAAGGCGATGACAAGTTCAGCAAAATAGCAAGGTTACAGCAGGTAGAGCCTATGGAAATTGTACAAAAATATACGGTGGGTTTTAGAAATGTAATGCAAATGCTGAATAATTTACCGCCTTCCATTGAACCAACTGCCACAGGGCATATTGCCGAGCAAATTGAAATGGCAAAACAGATAATGGCTAATGGATATGCTTATGAAGTAGATGGCACTATTTATTTTGATGTAGAAAAATATAATAAAGAGCAACCTTACGGTATACTCACCAACAGAAAACTGGAAGACCTTTTGGAAGGAACAAGGGAACTTGGCGGGCAGGATGAAAAGCGCGGGCGGCTTGATTTTGCTTTATGGATAAAAGCAAAGCCAGAGCACCTGATGCAATGGCCAAGCCCATGGGGTATGGGTTTTCCGGGCTGGCATATTGAGTGCTCGGCCATGAGTGAAAAATATCTTGGCAAAAATTTTGATATCCATGGCGGCGGAATGGATCTTGCGGCTACACACCATACCAATGAAATTGCACAAAGCAGGGCCTGCTATCATACCAGCCCGGCTAATTACTGGATACATACCAATATGCTTACAGTAAACGGCACCCGCATGAGTAAATCTTTGGGAAATGGATTTTTGCCTGAAGAATTATTTACAGGTAATCATCCTTTATTAGATAAAGCCTACTCCCCGATGGTGGTAAGATTTTTTATGTTGCAGACTCATTACAGAAGTACACTGGATTTTAGTAATGAGGCTTTACAGGCATCGGAAAAAGGATTGAAGCGTTTATGGGAAGCATATGAATTGTTGGAGAACTTGGCAATTGGCAATGAACAGTTGGTAAGTGATACAGAATTAGATGCGAAAGTATTGGCATTGATTGCCGCTTTTGACGAAAGTATGGATGATGATTTTAATACCGCAAAGGTTTTGGCAAACATGTTTGAACTGGTTCCCATTATTAATTCAATAAAAGAAGGATTGATAAAAACAACAGCCCTTTCATCTGCCACTTTTATTTTGCTGCAACAAAAGTTTAAAGCTTACCTGGAAGATGTTTTTGGATTAACCCGAATTTCGGCAGGAGACGATGGTACATTAGATGGCGTAATGCAGTTGCTGATTGAAATCCGAAAGGAATCAAAGGCAAGAAAAGATTATGCCACTTCTGATAAAATAAGAAAGCAGCTTAATAATTTGGGCATTGAATTAAAGGATGAAAAAGACGGCGGAATGAGCTGGAATAAATGATTACGAAATTATAAGTATTTTTTACAAAGCATGCAGAAGAAATCTTCTGTGCATTTCTATTACCAATGGAACATATTGCCCATT
>JAYVZR010000257.1:0-4720 GCA_043783135.1 Ferruginibacter sp.
ATTTTTTTGCTTTTTCAGGTAAAAAAGCATGCTAAAATTTGTCTTCATGATTTTAATCATTTAGGTGAAACAAAATTAGCATTGCAGCAGAAGCAAAACCAGCTATTCATTTAGTAAACATGCCGAAATACAGTAAGTTAGGCCATGTTTCGTGAGTAAAGGGTTCGGGAGATATTACCCACCGGATTACTCACCATAAATTTGCTATTTCCTGTACGTTTTGGTGGTTCCCTAAAATGAAAAAAGCCCGCAAACATAGTGTTTGCAGGCCTTTAGCATAATTTGGTATTAACTTTAGTGGAGCCTGCAGGGAATCGAACCATCCCATAAAACCCCTATTAAATCTGTACTTTTAGAGAGTTAAAAATTTTCACTCACCGCATAACTTACCAAATTTTTTATTGTTTTTTTAGCTGCAAAGCTATACCATAATGGCTTATTTTCCGGAGGCGCAAAAAAATATGAGCGGTATACTGTATCGGGGATTTATAATATTTCTTCCTTTTCATTTTTTAAATATTTTAGTATCCCGATAAAATATTAATAATTATTTGCAGCAGCAGTAAACCTGCTTGTAAACATTATACTAATCCCTGTAAATAAAATAAACGCAGCAATCAGCAAGAGTATATCAATGCCGGGAATGCTGTTATAAGATAATGCTGCAACGCCCTGCATCATTAGCAGTATTTCATTAATTATTATACCTGCGACAAAAATAAAAATACCCGTCAATAATTTTTTAGATACCGGCACTAATTCAAAAGATACGATATAGCCAATAATAAAAATGCTTGTTACTGCCAATAAAACAAGGTGAAGATAACCGATAATAATTGGCCTGAAACCGTAAGATAGCTGGCTTAACGCAGGATGGATAGACCCTGATTGCAGCAACAGTTTTATTGAAAATGCTATAGCAGATAGCAGTAAAAGCACTTTGCCGTATTTTAAAAATTGCTGGCTTATAAAATTTTTATTTTTAATAAATACTTTTACCATTAGTGCCCAGCCGGTTAATTGTGCAATAACAGCTGCAATAATTATCCAATAAATTATGCGTGGAAATGGCAGCCACAATGCAGATAAAAAATAAGCCGGGACGCAGGCAAAACAAAAAAGCAGGAAAGCGGTTTCTAAATTTTTAACAGCCGTTTTTATTTTTTCTAATTTGGATACCAGCAAACCCATCCCTGCAAAAAAGAACCAACCATTATATTGAAAATGCAAAAAGAAATAAATAGAAGCCAGGTACCAGTTTTGGTGAGCTATTTTATTTGCCATCATGTAAGCAAGGCCAAACGCACCGATAGATGAAATGACACTAAACAGCAGTCCCGCTTTAAACCAGCAATGGCTTACTTTTTTTTCATTTATTTTATTCAGGTCTTTCCAGTAATAAACTGCAAAAAAATAAGAAACAAAAATAGACAGGGTAGAAAAACTGATAGAAAACAATGCGTACCCCTGTATAATAAAACTAACCAGCATGCCATAAGCAGTAATTAGGTTTGCATACAGCAGCCAGCGGTATTTTTTTAAAATCTGTTCACCATTTTTTAAACTTAAGTAATGAACAAGCAATACCATTAAAGTTTGGGTTATCCATCCGGCAAAAGCAAAATGTGAATGGCTGTGTAAAACATATTTCTGTTGTACAAAGGGCAAATAAAATGCAATTTTATACCGCATAATAACACCAAGGCTGGCAACAAGCAACAAATTAAAAAATGAAATAGTAAGCCACCTGTGTAAAAAGTTATTCATATAATTTTTTCAAAAAGTACAAAAGAATCAAGCCATTGCCAGTTCAATTATATCCCTGCAATACACTTTTCCTTTTGTAATTACCAGGTTGCCTTTATCATGCATAATCCGCATTGTCCTGATTACAGTTTCTACTCTTAAGCCTGTCATATCTGCAATTTGCTGCCTGGTTAAATTAAGTTGATTGCAATTGCCACAAAAGTTTTTATTCTCACCTCTTAGATAATTAATTATAGTGGCAATCATGTTCTCAGGACAATGCGAGGCGAAAGACTTTATAATTGCGAGTTTAAATCTCAATCGCCTGGAAAGCAACTTTGTAAAAGCAAAATGAATGTCGCTATTTTCTTTGATCAATTCAAGAAAAATCGGTTTGTGAAGCCTTATCAAAATACTTTCTTCGTTAGCAAAAGCAGTAGCAGCATAGGGTTCATCATCAAAAAGTGGTATTTCGCCAAAAGATTCACCGGGTTCTACAATGGAGTGGATACATTCTTTACCCTCCTCATCTATATTGACCCATGTTACTTTTCCGCTTACGAGTTGATAATAAAAAAAACATGGTTTACCTTCCTTAAAAATGCTTTCGCCGGCACCTATTTTTTTATAAGCAGCCCCCCATGCCAATAAAAGGTCAATATCAATCATTTTTTATTTTTTTTGCTGATAAGATTAATAAGTAAAATTAACCGTTATGCTCATTTTCATTTATGAGGATACTCACCTGATTATATGATTGTAATCATATAATTAATGTGTTCAAATACAATGCCCTCATTGTATTGAACTTTTATTTAAGCCAAGGCCAGTTAAAAGTGGGGAAATTTGCAAACCTGGAATCATTCACGCCCAGATTGAGGAATAAAATAAGCATTTATTTATAAGGAAGTTTAGGATATATTTTCCCATTTATGACCAAACGCATAAAAGACTATTTAATCATTAGCTAATGTTGTACAATCAAAAATTATTTTAAAAAAAATTAAATCATTATGAAGAAAATCATTTTACTAAGCCTGGTTGTGGCAATTGCTGCTTCCTGTGGAGGCAATAAGAACAGTGACTACGCCTCCGCAGATGAAAATAAAGCAATTAAAACAGATGTTCCAAAAGATGTAGCACCTCCTGCTTATGATCCTAACAGAGGGGAAGGGAAATTTAAAAATGTTGAAGTAAGTAATTTGCTGAATGCCACCATGGCGGCAGGAGGTGAAAAGGTTTACAGTGTAAAATGCAGCGGGTGCCATAAAGTTACTGACGAAAAACTTGTTGGCCCGGGATGGGCTGGTGTTACTTCCCGCCACAAGCCTGAATGGATAATGAATTTCATTACCAATACTGATGAAATGATTACTAAAGATCCTAAAGCACAGGCACAACTTGAAATATGCCTTGTTCGTATGCCGAACCAAAATCTTTCAGATGATGATGCAAGGAACCTGCTTGAATTTATGCGAAAAAATGATGGTATAAAATAGCCTTACTTCATACCTGAACAAATGAATTCTTTTTTATTAAAGTTAATTTATAAGCGGTAATTATTGCTTAGCAGGGTTAGTATGCCTTGTAAATATGCTTAAAAAATAAATAATCATAACGTTAAAAAATCATCACTCCTTTTAAATTAACTAACCATGAAATTAATAAAAAACAGTGTATTAAGACTGGCTGCTTTTGCAGTTATAATCAGCATGAATGCTTGCAAGCCAAAAAATGTTGGCTCTGCAGTAAGTGGGGATGCAGCTTCCAAAACTTATGTTGCACCCGGCAAATATGATGAGTATTACAATTTTGTTTCCGGTGGCTTTAGCGGGCAGATGAGTGTATATGGGTTACCAAGCGGAAGGCTGCTGAGGGTAGTTCCCATCTTTTCTGTTAACCCTGAAAATGGTTACGGCTATTCAGAAGAAACAAAACCTATGTTGAATACATCGCATGGTTTTATTCCCTGGGATGATCAGCACCATCTGGATCTTTCGCAAACCAATGGAGAAATTGATGGCCGCTGGATATTTGCCAATGCCAATAATACACCCCGTGTTGCAAGGGTTGACCTCTCAACTTTTCATACATCCGAAATTCTTGAATTGCCCAACAGTGCAGGTAATCATAGCTCTCCATTTATTACAGAAAATACAGAATATGTGGTGGCAGGCACAAGATTTAGTGTGCCACCGGATGATAAAAATGGTGATGTTCCCATCAATTCTTACAAACAAAATTTTAAAGGCACCATTAGTTTTATCAGTGTAGATAAAAATAATGGCAACATGGATATTGCTTTTCAATTGCAATGCCCGGCTGTAGATTTCGATTTAAGCCATGCAGGAAAAGGCCCATCAAGCGGATGGTTTTTCTTTAGCTGTTACAATACCGAACAGGCCAATACTTTATTGGAAGTAAATGCAAGTAAGCGTGATAAAGATTTTATTATGGCGGTAAACTGGAAACAGGCAGCCGAATTAATTAAAGCAGGTAAAGGGCGCAAACAAGCTGTAAAATATGCAAGCAACCGCTATGATGAAAAAACGCACACTGCAACATCTACCATCAAAACAGAAGTAACTGTTATGGATGTTAAGGATTTTGCCGGCTTGGTATATTTTATTCCTTGTCCTAAATCTCCACATGGCTGCGATGTGAACCCAACAGGCGAATACATTATAGGCAGTGGAAAATTAGCCGCTTTAATTCCGGTATTTAGTTTTGATAAAATTCAAAAAGCAATTGCTGCCAAAGCATTTGAGGGAGAGTACGAAGGTATCCCGGTAATAAAATATGATGCGGCTTTATATGGTGAAGTTAAGAAGCCAGGCCTTGGGCCTTTACACACAGAGTTTGATGATAAAGGCAACGCATACACTACTATGTTTGTGTCAAGCGAAGTGGTGAAATGGAATGTAAAAGATTTGAAAGTATTGGATAGGGTGGCTACTTATTATTCCCCCGGTCA
>JAYVZR010000258.1:0-12449 GCA_043783135.1 Ferruginibacter sp.
GGTATATCAATAAAAGCAATATTTTTTGGTGAAGAAGTATTTGTATTGTCAATTACATGAATGCCTTTATCTATTTCATTTAAAAAAATGTACTTGCCAATAATAAATATTTTACCTGGGTTAGAGATTTCCTTTGGTGAATTGCTTTTTATATTAGCCCTTACTTCGGCTTTTGTTTTATACACAGGAGTATAGCAGGTATATTGATGCTTTGTTTCACAGGTATCTTTTATACAGCCCTGTAATAAAAAAGTACAGATAGATAATACCAGTAATAATAGTGACAGTGTAAATTTTTTCATAATAAATATTTTGGAAAAACGGTTTTTATAAAAGGCTGACAAGCATTTATTAAAAAGGGTTGCAATGATGCTAAATTATTTTTTTTTCAGCATTTTGCGTACGCTTATACCCACTAAACTATAATGTGTATTAGCATATAACCCGCTACCCGCAATAGATGAGGCGCTATAATAAAACTGAGGCCCCAGTAAAAGAGGCGCTTTATTATTGCTTACCAAATTGATAAATAGCCCTGCAGATAAACCAATAATTGTTTTATTAAAAAGGCTATTATCAATATAATATTTGTTTTGACCAGCATTATACTGCAGTGCATTTGTACTGACCAACTGAGAAAGTATTATGCCGCCCTCAAAATACATCGGATGCTTTTTTATATTGGCTACCTGTAATTGAATAGCCAGCGGTATTTCTATAAAGTGGTAATAATTATTATACCGGTTTGTATTTCCCTGTCCATAGCTTATTACTCCGTTTAAAGAAGTGTAATTACCAGTAACTATACTTGTAGTAAATAATTTATAATTAATGCCAATCGTAAAATTAGTTTTTGCAGAAAGTTTTTTTGATGTTGTAATGCCTGTGTTGAAAGCTATACCGGGTTTTATTTCAGATGGTTCGTAATTGCCTTGACTGCTATTACCATTATTACTATTACTCAGTGCTGCCTGGTCATAGTAGCTGCTGTTGGCTATTGATCCAAGATAAGCTCCGGCTGTTGAAGATTGCCCTACAGTAAAAACGATCCCTATATCCCATTTAGTTTTCTTTTTCTTTTCTGTTTCCTTTTTTACAGTTGTTGTTGTATCCGGATTATTAACAACACTATCAGTCATTTTCTTTGCAATACTTTTACTGGTCTCAACAACAATATTTTCTACCGGTGAAGGACTTAACTGTTCCGTTTTATTTTGCTGGTAAGGCAACGGTTTTATTTTTTCAGCGGCAATCAAAGAATCGTTTGTTAAATCTTCTGCTGTGCTTCCGGATGTATGGATTATTTTTTTACCTGAAGCGTCTTGTATTTTTTTATTTCCCACAAATAATTGATTTCTCTCAAGATTTGTTTGTTGCAATGGCTCCGCTTCTTTTATCAAATGTTCCTTAACTGGTTTAGCATAAACATTACTAGTTACAATTTTATTGCTATTTGGCTGGTTATATTTTTTTACAATTTCTATATCATTTGTACCTAATGAATCAATATTTGTTTTAGTTGATAGAATTGCATTTACTGCATTTTCCTTTTTAGAATAATATTTTACATTCATATCTGATAAAACCAGCGTGGCTATTAAAAAGCACCCAATAAATGCTATAGACAAAACCAATTGCAACCTGCGTTTTTTTTGCAGTCCAATTTTAGCCGATACGGTTTTCCAAATAGCGTCGCCCGGCTGTAATTTAAACCCATCCATTCTTTTCTGTACCTGTTTTTCAAATTCATTTTCCGGCATACTGTTCGTTTTTTGGAAGTGATGAATATTTTTCTACCCACTCAATTAATAAATATCTTGCCCTTGCATATTGCGATTTTGATGTTCCATCGCTGATACCCAGCAATTGCCCTATTTCAGCATGGGTATATCCTTCAATGGCATATAAATTAAAAATGGTTTGAAAACCAACCGGCAGTTGCCTTATCAAATCACTTAGCTGCCGGGCATCTAATTGAACAACAGGGTTTTCGTTTGATACAGGGTGCAACGGCGTTTCTGCAAATACCATTTCTTCCCTGTAGCGTTTATTTTTCTTTAAATAATTCAATGCAGTGGTAACCATAATCCTCCGTATCCAGGCGCCGAGTTCGCCTGCAAATTCATATTCGCTTAAATGAGTAAATACTTTTATAAATGCTTCCTGCAACACATCTTCAGCATCATTTACCGACTTGGTATAACGATAACAAATACCCAGCATTGATGGCGCAAAATGATTATACAATTGTTGCTGGGCAATTGGCTTTTGTTTAAGGCAATCTTTTACCAATACTGTATAATCCATCATGTGTATTACTTTAACCTGACAAGTAATTGTTCCCGGGGGTTGCATTTACTGTAAAATAATTTAAATAGCGCAGACTTTGTGATACTGGATACTTTTTAGATACTGGATATTGGATATTGGATTTTATTGTAACAAATTTGAAGTTGTTCTTAAATAGAGATTACTCGCTAATGATAAGTCTTAATGATGATCTTCATTACTCACTTTCTGAATAGTTTTAAATAACTATGGATTCTTTTCTATAAAATTCTTTAGTCCATTTAAAGCAGCTTCATAACCGGGGCCGGAGATTTTATCAATAAAGATGGCATAAAATTTATCCCATGGGTACCAATGTAATTTGTTTATTGCCTGCCACTCTACTTGTACAGCCTGTTGAGCCGGTAAAGGCGTTAAAATAATATTATTTTCAATACTATTTTCTCCCTGCGATAGCAAAGTAAATTTTACTGAAAAAGAATCTGCGGAGTTGATTATAAGATGAGTGGTTTTATTATTGATTATAATATCACAACCAGCATTGTTACCTTCAGTAATATTGCCAAAATTGATAACAGCTACACCAGGCTTAAAAACAGGGTGCCAGTTTTTCCACTCTTTTAAATCAGCTATTTGTTTATATATTTTATTAATAACAGTATTATTTATAACTGTTATCCTTGATACTTTTACATGAGCCGGTATCAGTAAAGAAAGCAATGTTATTATTATAAATAATCCTGTAATACCAAAAAGAAAGGCCTTTATAAACCGCATCATATTATTCCCATTTAAAAACTTTTATGGCTACCGCATACACTACAATACCCCACAATAATAAAATACCAATTTCACTTTTTACATCCCAAAGGCTTTGGCCTTCAAAAGCAACTGCCCTCATAGCCGTATTTAAATGTGTAAGCGGCAGCGCTTTTGATATGGGTTGCAGCCATTTTGGAAATGCATCTGCAGAAAAAAATGTACCACCCAACAAAAACTGTGGTAGCGTAAGTAAATTAGCAAATGGCGGTATGCTGCTGTCGCTTGTTGCAAGCCCGCTTACAATAAATCCGAGGCCCATAAAAACTATTAAACCAATAAAACTTAATAATAACATTTCCAGTAATGTTTCAAACCCATTAATTAGGGTAAACCCAAAAAGAAACCTCCCCGCTAAAATGATTACAATGGCAGTAAGCATTTGAAATATTACCCTTGCCAGGCCTTCTCCTAAAACAATATAAGTCCTGCTGATAGGCGTTGCAAAAAAACGTTTTAATACTAATGTATTCCTTAAATTAAAAAACATAAACGCTACACCAAAAACACCAGAACTTAATAAAGAAAAACCTAATTGCCCTGGCAATATAAAATCAATTGTTTTGTATTCCCGTATTTGTTGTACATCCCTTGCATAATCAAAATCGGGGATGGCGTAAGTAGGCCTGTTAGTATATATTGTATTACTTATTTTATTTACAATGCCGCTTACAAGGGGTATAAATTGTGGCCACTTATCGTTGCTTGCACTGGTAGTTGAGATTGTATAGGTATATGCCGGAACCTGTGTTGAATTTTTTATGATATTAAAAACACCGGTTATCTTTCCTTTTACAAGGTTCTCATGAAGTTCGTGCTCATTATTGAAACGCACAATTTTTATCCTGTTGCTTGTTTTTATTGAATCGTATAAGGCATTGGTGGTATCACAATTTTTATCCAGTGCTATTTTATAAACGGGTACACTACTATTATTGCCAATAAAACCAAATACCAATATGAATACGAAAGGGAAAACAAAACTAAAAACTACTGCCGATGGGCTTCTGAAGATGGATTTTAAACTGCCCTTTGTGATGGCCAACATGGCCCTTAACTGACTATACTGTTGCATTCAATAAATTTGAGGCGTAAAGCTATTTGTAAAAAAGGTTTAAAAAAAATTTGAAATATACGACATGTGACGTATATTTGTATGACAAATGACGTTTTATGGAAAAGAAAATACCATCAAAAAAAATAAAGCCTTATACGCAAAACAATAAAGTCAGCAAGGTGGAAGAACCCGAAGCAGTGTACAACCGAACTGTAAAAATAATTCCTTCAATAAACAATTTTACCTATAACGAATTTAAAAAAATTGCCGATAAGGTTCCTTTTACACAGGCGGAATGGGCATCCATATTGCATGTTAGCGAACGCACCCTGCAGCGGTATGCAAAAAATAATGGAAGCTTTGCCCCTATCAATGCGGATAGGGCCTTACAAATAGCCCAGGTAATCAATGAAGGGAAAATAACTTTTGGAAAAACCGATTTATTCTATCAGTGGCTAAAGCAAAAACCATTGATGCTGGAAGCGTCCCTTTCTTTAGAATCTTTAACCACCACCCATGGTATTCAAATGGTGTTAACCCAATTAGGAAGAATTCAACATGGTATACTTGCATGATTATTTACAGGCTAACTACTGAAATGTATAAAAACGATCTGAGTGGTACCGGTGCCAAATTGTTTGGGGGCAGGTGGAACTCAGTGGGATTGCCCGTTTTGTATACAACAGAAAATATTTCATTAGCCATATTAGAGATACTGGTGAGAACAACTATGCAGACTATCCCTTTAACTTATCATCTTATTAAAATAGATATACCAACAGCTGCGCAACCGCAATCAATCTCTGCCGATAAATTAAAAAAAGAATGGAAAGATGATATTGGATATACCCAATGGATGGGCGACGAATTTATAAAATCGAAAAAATCATTATTGCTAAAAGTTCCTTCGGCGATTGTTGATGAGGAAAACAATTATATTATAAATCCTGCACACAGTGAATATAAAAAAGTAAAGATTTTACAGGTAAACAAATTTTTGTTTGATAAAAGACTGTTTTTAAAAGATGAATAAAACTTATCTCCTTCTTGGCAGCAACATGAATAACCCTCACCACCAGTTATCCATCGCTATAAAAAATATCACCCTGCAAATTGGTACTATTACCCGTAAAAGTAAATTGTATGCTACTGCTGCATGGGGCAATAAGAATCAGCCCGATTTTTTGAACCAGGTAATAATTGTAGAAACGAACATGCCTGCTTTAGAAACTATTAAAAAAATTTTGGCTATTGAAAATAAAATGGGGAGGGTAAGAACAAAAAAAAATGCGCCCCGGATAATTGACATTGATATTTTATTTTTCAACAAAGAAATAATTTCCGAAAAAAACCTTGATGTTCCGCACCAACAAATTGAAAACCGCAGGTTTGTATTGGTTCCTCTGAATGAACTATCGCCCGGTTTTACACACCCGGTAACCCATAAAACCATTCATAAGTTATTAATTGATTGTACAGATACACTGGATGTTAAAAAGTTTTAATTGCGCAATTACTTATTCAACTTATTTTCGGCTTTATAAAATATGAAGTACAATTTTGTTACAATAGAAGGAAATATTGGTGCAGGTAAAACCACGCTGGCACATTTGTTAAGCAAACATTTTAATGCAAGGCTGATACTGGAAGAATTTGCAGATAATCCTTTTTTGCCGAAATTTTATGAAAACCAGCAGCAATATGCTTTTCCGCTGGAATTATTTTTTATGGCCGAAAGATACAAGCAGCTAAAAAATCTTTTGCAAACAAAAGATATGTTTCAGAACATTACCATTTCTGATTATCTTTTTACCAAATGCCTTTTATTTGCCAAAGTAAATTTACCTACTGAAGAATTCAGACTATACCAAAAATTATTCGACATCGTTAATCCACAAATAACCCAACCCGATATACTGATATATTTGCATTCGCCGGTAAATATATTGCAGCAAAATATTAAAAAACGCAACCGCCTCTATGAGCAGGGCATTGCTAATGAATACCTTTTTAAATTACAGGAAACCTATACCCAATATATTAAACAGCATAATATTAAAACGCTTTTTGTGGATGCTTCCAATGCAGATTTTTTAAGCAATGATGAACATTTAAAAATTATTGTTACCGCATTAGATAAAGAATATGAAGGTGGCCAACACTTCATTAGCCTGCCTTAATTTATTTATATATCTATATTGCCCATTAGTTTTTTACATTTGTAATATCACTAATCTTTTGGTAGTTGAATACTTCTCCCCTCGCTGTTTTAAAAATAGCCGAATTCAGAAATTTTATTATGGGCCGTTTTGTGTTTATCATGGGGCTTCGTATGATGGGGACTTTGGTATCGTGGTGGTTGTACGAATTAACCGGCGATGCGTTTTATATTGGTATGATTGGCCTTGCAGAAGCCATACCAGCAATAGGTTTGGCGTTATATGCCGGGTATGTAATTGATAAAAGCGAAAAAAGAAGGCTCTTACTTATTACCGTTTTTTTATACATTATTTGTACATTTATTTTGCTGGGTACATCTTCCGATTGGTTTAAGGAGCAATTTGGCACCAAGCTCATTATCATTTTTATTTACAGTGTTATTTTTATTACTGGTGCCATCAGGGCATTTTCTGGCCCCAGCTTTAGCGCCATCATTGCTTCCCTGGTGCCAAAAAATTTATTGATACCCGCCGCCCAGCTAAGTTCTACCAGTTGGTTAATAGCCAGCATAACAGGACATGCCATGGCAGGGTTTTTAATTGCATGGCTGCATGTTACCGGAACATTCATCGTTATTACATCGCTTGTTATTATTGGCTTTTTATTATTGACAAGGTTAACACCAAAACCCCCTGGCATCAGCGCAGAAAAGAAAACACTGGAAGCTGTTGCCGAAGGTTTAAAATTTGTTTTCAAAACAAAAGAGGTATTGGGCGCCATCACCCTTGATCTTTTTGCTGTTTTATTTGGCGGCGCTGTAGCCATGGTACCTGTATATGCAAAAGACATTTTACATGTTGGCCCCATTGGATTTGGCTGGCTAAACGCCGCCAGTGATATTGGCTCTATCTCAATGGTAATTGGCCTCACCCTTAGCCCTATGAAGAAAAAACAAGGTATTAAATTATTATTTGCTGTAGCTTGTTTTGGAATTAGTATTATCATTTTTGGGCTTTCAAAATGGTATTGGTTATCGTTTTTTGCATTGCTTGCAGGTGGTATATTTGATGGGGTAAGTGTTGTAGTAAGAGGCAATATCATGCAGCTAAAAACACCTGACGAATTACGGGGCAGGGTAATGAGTGTAAACTCTATGTTTATCAATTCCTCTAACGAAATAGGCCAGTTTGAAAGCGGTGTAGCAGCCAAATTAATGGGCGTAATTCCATCTGTAGTATTTGGTGGTTGTATGACAATTTTTGTAGTAATAGCCACCTGGATAAAAGCGCCTTCACTGAAAAAACTGGAGTACTAGGTTCTTCAAATAGCCATTAACAAGTTTCTTACAATGGAAAATATTCAATTGATCTGTTGCAGCACTGAACAGGATTTTGATATTGCAAAATCAATCACTTCCGACTACATCAGTTGGTTAAATATAGACCTGAGTTTTCAAAATACTAAAAAGGAATATGATGAATTTGCGGTGATGTATTCACCTCCGGATGGATGTTATATTTATTTAAAGAATGAGGAAGAGATTATAGGGGGAGTAGCGTTTAGAAAGCTTGGGCCAGATATTTGTGAAATGAAGCGCTTATTTGTTTATCCCCAATTTCATGGATTGGGTTTTGGTAAACTGCTTAGTGGGGCTATCATCAAACAGGCAAAAGAATACGGCTATAAAAAAATGCGGCTTGACACCATTGACAGGCTTCACAATGCCATTACAATTTATCAAAAACTGGGGTTTTATGAGATAGTACAATACCGGGAGAACCCGGATAAAACTGCCAAATTTATGGAGCTGGATTTAGTTAAGACTGAAGTAAAATAATTTTAATTCAAGCGTTAAGTAAAATACTAAAACATACATTTATTTTAAAAAATTGATAGCAAGCAAATCATGAGTACATTAAAATTAGGCTGGGTTGGATTGGGCAATATGGGTACCCCAATGGTAAAAAATTTATTAAAGGCAGGCTTTGAAGTAACTGTTTTTAACCGCACAAAAAATAAGGAACTGGCACTAGTTGAAACTGGAGCCCATTCCGCCAACAGCCCACACGAACTGGTAGAAAATTGTGATGTAGTGTTAACTATGTTATCAGATGACAAGGCAGTGAAAGAAGTATTTGAAGGAGCAAATGGATTTCTGTCAAAACCCCATCCTGGAAAACTTTTTATTGATATGAGCACCGTATCACCCGACACTTCCCGGTATCTATCTGAGCTTTGCAGCAGTTATGGAATGAACTTTTTGGAAGCTCCTGTTTCGGGCAGTGTTACACCTGCACAGGATGGCACGCTGATAATACTGGTGGGGGGCGATAGTGAAAATTATGAAAAAGCTAAACCAATTTTTGACAAGCTTGGTAAACTATCACTTCTTTTAGGTGGCGCAGGTGTTGGCAGTTCAGCTAAACTGGCCATCAATTATTTGTTGGGTTTAAACCTGCAGGGCCTTGCAGAAACCGTTCTTTTTGCAGAAAAAAACGGCGTCAGCAAACAGGATATGCTTACCATTGTTAATGAAGGTGCTTGTGGGAATGGCATTACCAAACTTAAGTCAGCTTCAATTTTAAACAATGATTATCCTGCTGCATTTGCATTGAAGCATCTTGTTAAAGATTTAAGACTGGCTAAGGAAGCAGGTTTAGATTATCCGCTGATTTCACCATTAAGTGAAAGTTATAATAATGCTCAAAAGCAAGGGCTCGGTGAAGAAGATGTGATGGCTATTATGAAATGGCTGGAAAGGCAATAAATTAACCGGAAAGACCTTAGGTTTATTTTTACAATTAAAAATCTGGCGTAACTTGCAATCATAAAAATATCATTATGCAACGCAGAAGTTTCATCCGCAATACAAGCCTTACTTTAGCAAGCCTTGCTTTTTTAAATAACAAAACCCTGGCCCAGTTTTTAGCAGATCCTGCGTGGAAAATAAAAATGCTGAATGATACTATGGGTGTTTTTACAGAAAAGGGTGGCACCATTTTGTTTATGATTGGTAAAGATGGTATGGTAGTGGTAGACAGTCAATTTCCCGAGCAATCGCAACACTTGATAGATGAGTTGAAACAAAGAAGCCAGCAGCCATTTCAGTTGCTGATCAATACACATCACCATGGTGATCATACTGCAGGTAATATTTCTTTTAAAGGTTTGGTGCCACATGTGTTGGCGCATGAAAACAGCAAGGCTAACCAGGAGAGAGTTGCCAAAGAAAAAAAGACAGAAGACCAGCAGTTATATCCCGATCAAACTTATGCTACAACCTGGTGTCAGAAAATGGATAAGGAAGAAATTTGTATGCATTATTTTGGCGCTGCCCATACCAATGGCGACAGCTTTGTACAATTTAAAAAATCAAATATTGTACATACAGGCGACCTAATTTTTAACAGGCGCCACCCTTTTATTGACAGGTCGGCTGGCGCTAATATCAGTAGTTGGATAAAGGTTTTGGACAAAGCTGCCACCATCTTTAACAATAAAACAATATTTGTATGCGGCCATGCTGCCGATGGTTACGACATAGTAATTAACAAAGAAGATATTGCAGCTTTTCGCAATTATTTAAATCAATTATTGATTTTTGTAGATGCTCAAATTAAGGCAGGCAAAACAAAAGAAGAAATTTTAAAAGCAACTGAAATAGCAGGTGCCCCTGAATGGAAAGGAGATGGAATTGACAGGCCATTGACTGCGGCTTATGAAGAGTTAACCATGAAATGATTCAGGATGCTGAATACTGGATGTAAGCTGTAATTAAAACCACTTATGCTCAAGAATTACTTTTTGCTGACACTCCTCTTATTGACAAACTCATTCTTATTCGGACAGCAACTGGATTCGGAAGACTATAAAGTTTATACAACTCTCATTAAGACAGAAATTTTAGACAGTACAAAGTCAGTGGCAATTATTAAAAAGGGAATTGATAGTCAAGAGACAGCCGAAAACACATACTGGATAGCTAAAAGTTTAATTGCAAAAGATCTAAACTCTAAATATGATATTTATAACAACACAGAAAATTACAAAAAGGTAAGACCATCGATAATTGACAGCATAAACGCTCAATTTCTTATTGACTATTGCAAAAGCAAGCACGATAAATTTACTTTGACAAATGGCTTTTATCAACCATACAAAATGATACTCATAAAAAAATTTCCAATCAGACGAAAGTCTATTGAACAAGACTGGAAGAATTTTTATGAGAAATATCCTGGCTCCAGTGGTATATTTTGTTTTTCAAAAATATCGTACTATACGACAGACAAAACAACAGCAATATTTTATTATTGGCTTCGCCGACATGGATTAAGTGGACATGGCGCATTAGCAGTTATGACAAAAATTAATGGAGAGTGGCAAATAAAATATAAAACCTACATGTGGTTTAATTGATATTTAATTATAGTGTTTGTAATTACTTTGGAGCAGCCATTAGTTTTTCTAAAACATAATAAACAATCGGGCAAAAAGTGGAGTTTTTTAAAGTGAGTGGCTGCCTTTTTAATAATACATCTTCATCTGTGTACGGAAAACGGGCACAATCAGATGGACGTACTTCATAGATGCTGCAATAATTATCTTCTCCTAAAAACGGGCAAGGCGCTGTTCGCATAACATAATCGCCTTCCTTATCAACAATTAAATAGGTGTTGATTAAATCGCCCTCTTTGATTTTCAAATGTTTGGCAATACGTTTAATATCGGGTGTTTTTAAACGGGGCGAATAACCTTTGCAGCAATTGCCACATTTAAGGCAATCAATTTTACTAAATGCTTCCTCATTTAATTCGGGCAGGGCTTTTAATACAGTATTTTTATCTGCTCTATGCAAATAATTTTTATATAATTTTTGTCTGTCGCCTGATTTTTTTTCCCAAGCCCTTAAAAGTTCTTCGCTCATAATGGGTAGTAGTAAATGTTGTGAAGGATTTTATACTCATTTGTTCCCGACTTTTCCACAGCTGCAAAGTAACGAACATAATAGCATCAAATATTGTTGTGTTACTGTAATTTTGCAACTTAAAAATCAGCAGGACCAATAGTTTAGTATATATTTTATGCTTAATGTATAAAATATCCTGGAAACATCTGTTCTGAAGAATGTTCCCAAAAGTTGAAAAAGTACAAGGGGGCGACCTGCCTTGCCGACAGGCAGGCGCAAGAATACCCCCTTTCAGCAGAATGCCCGGACAAATAATAAGAAGGTCGATTTAAAAATATCAAACGCAAATATGAATATTTTCGAGAAACAACAGAATGAATTTTCAGGCAGGCATATTGGCCCTAACCAACAGGAAAAGGATGCAATGTTATCAGCAATTGGCGTAGGTTCTATGGAAGAACTTATCAGCAAAACTATCCCGGATGCTATCAGGATAAAAGAAGACCTTGATGTACCGGCTGCGATCAGTGAATTTGAGTATTTGAGTGAATTAAAAAAAACAGCGGCAAAAAATAAAGTTTTTAAAAGTTATATCGGCCAAGGCTATTATGATACCATTACTCCATCTGTTATTTTAAGAAATGTTTTTGAAAACCCAGGTTGGTATACCCAATATACTCCTTATCAGGCAGAAATTTCACAGGGCCGTTTGGAAAGCCTTTTAAATTATCAAACATTGGTAAGCGATCTTACAGCACTGCCCATCGCCAATGCCAGTTTATTGGATGAAGGCACTGCGGCCGCTGAAGCTATGGCCATGTTATTCAATCATAAAAACAAAGATCACGACCATATCGCCGCACCAAAGTTTTTTGTAGATGAAAAAATATTTGCACAAACAAAAGACATCCTGGTAACAAGAGCAGAGCCTATTGGCATTGAACTGGTTTTAGGCGATTTTAAACATGCTGAATTAGATGAAAATTATTTTGGCGCCATTGTGCAATACCCCGACAGCGATGGTGCGGTTAGGGATTACCGTGAGTTTATTGCCAAAGCGCATGCTGTAAATGCAATGGTGGTGATGGCTACTGATCTTTTAGCCTTGACTTTATTAACACCTCCTGGTGAATTAGATGCTGATGTGGCTATTGGCTCATCGCAACGCCTTGGTGTACCCATGGGTTTTGGCGGGCCACATGCCGCCTTTTTTGC
>JAYVZR010000259.1:0-4714 GCA_043783135.1 Ferruginibacter sp.
GATTTACAGATAATTTATCCGGGATTATTAAATTCCAACCAGGGCCCCGATTTTTTGGAAGCTAAAATTATTGTGGGACAAACCGTGTGGGCAGGTAATATAGAGTTGCACCTGGCATCGGCTGATTGGCACACACACAAACATAGTGCTGATAAAAATTACAATAATATCATATTACATGTTGTTTGGGAAAATGATACGGATGCAGGATTATCTTTTCCTGTGCTGGAACTGCAAAACAGGGTATCTAAATTTTTATTAAAACGGTATGATGAACTGATGAATGCCACTGGTTTTATTCCCTGCGAAAAAAGTATTCAACAGGTAGATTTGCTTACATGGAAAAGCTGGAAGGACCGTTTATTGGCAGAACGCCTGCAAAATAAAGCGGCCGTTATTTTTAATCACCTTGCTGCAAATAACCAGCATTGGGAAGAAACTTTTTGGTGGTTGATTGCAAATAATTTTGGCATAAAAGTTAACAGTGATGCGTTTGAAAAAATAGCCAGGTCGCTGCCGGTAAGTATTTTGGCAAAACACAAAAATCAAATTCACCAGTTAGAAGCATTATTGTTTGGGCAGGCAGGATTGTTGGAAAATAATTTTGCAGATGATTATCCCGCAATGCTAAAAAAAGAATACCGGTTTTATAAGGCCAAATATAAACTGCAGCCAATACAGGTGCCCCTGTTTTTTTTACGGATGCGGCCGGCTAATTTTCCAACAGTAAGATTGGCGCAACTGGCAATGCTGATTAATAAAAGTACACATTTATTTTCTGCTGTTAAAGAAAGCCATTCCTTAAATGAAGTAAAAAATTTATTAAATGTTACTGCCAATGATTACTGGTATTACCATTATATTTTTGATGAACAAACGGGGTATAAAGAAAAAAATACGGGTACACAAATGATTAATAATTTGCTGATCAATACAATTATTCCCATTGTTTTTGCTTACGGCCTTTATAACAGGGAAGAAGCATTTAAAAACAAAGCGCTGCAATGGATGGAACAAATAGCTGCAGAAAAAAACAGTATCACGAATTCCTTTACGGCCCTGCATATTGAAAATAAAAATGCTTTCGATTCACAGGCGCTTATACAGTTAAAAAATAAATACTGCAATAAAAAACGCTGTATAGAGTGTGCAATAGGCAACCGGATATTAAAAACAGTTATCACCAGGTATACGTAGCATTTATTATTACATCCGGGTGAAGGCTTTTAATTACCGGGCAATTATCACCTGTTCTTTGTAAAATGATCTTTTTTTTCTGATCTATTGTTAAATTTTTGGGAAAACTGACTGCCACATCAATTTGTGAAATCCTTCTTGGGTCGCTTGCCATATGTTTTTTTACATCAACCCTGGTATCTTTTAATTCAATCCCCATGTCAGTGGCTTTCATAGCCATTGTAGTTATCATACAGGTTGCAAGGGCCGTGCATACAAGATCTGTTGGAGAAAACCGTTCACCTTTCCCCCGGTTATCTGTAGGAGCGTCAGATTCTATTACGTTATTACTTTGAATATGCCGGGCATTGCATCTAAAATTACCTTCATAAAGAATGGTTGCTGTCATTTTACTATTTTTGTATAAATTTACTGAAGTAAAAAATTACTATGCTCAAAATTTTTTTTATTTTTCTGACAATGGCTTTTGCCCCCAGTTTATTTGCACAGCAAACTAAAACCGAAAAAAAGCAAGACCGCCAGCAAAAAATCAATGCATTAATAAAGCAGGAGGAAGAAGGGGTTATTACTTATGCCAAGTCGACAGCAGTTGGTTTTAAAATGATTAATGATGGGTATGGTGCATTTTTAGAAATAGGCCGGGCACAGACCGTAAAAAAATCATTATTGTTTCAATTTGATATATCCGAACGCAAAAATATTAAAGAAGAAAAGCAAACCAATCCTCAATATGCCGGCCCGGCATTGATATTTGGAAAAATAAATTATTTTTATCCCGTAAAATTGGGTGTGCAACAACAGTTTTTATTAGGGAATAAAAGCAATAAAAACGGTGTTAGTATTACAGGTAATGTAGGTGGGGGTATTTCAATGGCATTTTTAAGAACCTATTACCTTAATGTATACGATACTGCAGGCCCGTTACTTTATAGAAAGGCTATAAAATACCAAAGTGCTGATAGTACCTTGTTCACCAACAATAAAGATCTTTATAATTTGCAGGCTACGGGCCCAAACTTTGGGCAAGGTTGGAATGATTTAAAACTTACCCCCGGTGCCTATGCCAAAGCAGCATTGAGGTTTGATTATGGACGTTATAATGAAGTAATTACTGCAATTGAAGTGGGCGTTACAGCCGAGTATTATACTAAAGCAATTCCACAAGTGGCCTACTCAAAATACGAGCAATTATTTTTAAATGCGTATGTTACAATAATGTTTGGAAAAAGAAAATAGATCGAAATATCTTACCGCAAAAGCAAACATTTAAATCAAAAACTTGTTTAGATGTCGATGCATTTTTTAATTTATAACTTCAGTGAATGACAGAATTACCAGTGATTGATGGAGTAGCAGAACCAAAAATAAAAAAGCCGGATTGGTTAAGGGTTAAACTTCCCATTGGAGAAGATTACAAACATGTAAGGAATTTAGTTGATACACACAAATTGCATACCATCTGCGAAAGTGGCAACTGCCCCAATATGGGCGAGTGCTGGGGCGAGGGTACTGCAACGTTTATGATACTGGGTAATATTTGTACAAGAAGCTGTGGTTTTTGTGCAGTGGCAACAGGACGCCCCGAAGCAATTGATTGGGATGAGCCACAAAGGGTTGCCGAAGCCATTAACCTGATGAAAGTAAAACATGCTGTGGTAACGTCTGTAGACAGGGATGAATTAAAAGATGGCGGGTCATTTATATGGTACAATACCATCAAAGCTATCAAGGCATTAAATCCAACCACTACATTAGAAACATTGATTCCCGATTTTAAGGCTGAAAAAGAGAATATACAGCGTATTATTGATGCGGCTCCTGAAGTAGTATCTCATAATATTGAAACTGTAGAACGTTTAACCAGGCAGGTTCGTATCCAGGCTAAATACTGGCGCAGTATGGAAACTTTGCGTATCTTAAAAAGAGGTGGTATACGCACTAAAAGCGGTATCATGCTGGGGCTTGGTGAGCTAAAGGAAGAAGTAATACAAACCATGCAGGATCTCAAGGATAGCGAGGTAGATGTTATCACTATCGGACAGTATTTACAACCAAGCAAAAAGCACTTACAGGTGCAGCGTTTTGTACATCCAGATGAATTTAAAGAGTTAAGAGAAATTGGTTACGAAATGGGTTTTGATTATGTTGAAAGCGGGCCGTTGGTTCGTTCTTCCTATCACAGCGATAAACATGTAATTGTGGGATGGGGCAAGGCTCAATGGGACACAGAGAAAGCACTGGTGGTTGATGGCTTATGATTTACCTTTTTTGGTAAAAGATAATATAACAGAAAAGGCAACCGTTTTTATTGGTTGCCTTTTCTTATTTATTTTATAAAAAGGTATCTAATAAACAAATCATTAATATTTTATTTTTTTACATCCCATACCAATGCACTTGCCCCTAAAATGGCAGCATCAGCCTCTTTTAATTCACTAAACAAAATCTTAACCTTATTTTGAAAAATCGGCAGCAGGTTTACCTCCATATGTTTGCGTGTAGGGTTTAACAACAGGTTGCCAGCCTTGGTAAGTCCACCAAATAAAATGATGGCTTCCGGTGATGAAAACATTACAAAATTGGCTAGCGATTCCCCCAATATCTGCCCTGTAAAATCAAAGATCCTGTTGGCAATAGTATCGCCTTGCATGGCACAATCGTAAACAGTTTCGCTGGTTAATTCATTAATAGTGTAATTGCGCAACAAACTCTCTACTTCAGGATGTTCTGTCAGCATTTCAATAGCAGTTTCACGTACACCGGTAGCAGAGGCATAAGCCTCGAGGCTGCCCTTTAATGCAGTGGTTTTGTGGGGCCTTCCACCCGGGCGTATAATGGTATGGCCCAGTTCGCCTGCAAAACCATCATGCCCTACTACAATTTTACCATCTATTACTATGCCACTGCCTACGCCTGTACCCAATGTAATGGTAATAAAATGGTTGATGTTTTTGGTACATCCATACATCATTTCTCCTACCGCAGCAGCATTGGCATCATTAGTAAGTTTTGTAAGCAAACCAAATTTTTTTTGAACCAGGTCAGCAATGGGTATAATGCCTTTCCATTTTAAATTTGGCGCATATTCAATGGTGCCGGTGTAAATATTACCATTGGGTGCACCCATACCGATCCCCACAAAATTGCCGATGCCACCAGCTTTTTCTATCATAGGAAATAGCTTGGCATACATATCATCAATAAAATCTTCAACTACTTCATGTTCGTTGCTCGGTACACGGTCCTGCACAAGTATATTGCCTTTACGGTCAACAATACCAAACTTGGCAGTGGTACCTCCTATATCAATTCCCACTGCATATTTCTTTTTCATATTATTCTACCTTTCTTATTATTTATTTCTAATGTCCTCCTTCTGCATTTAAAGCATCATAATCTATACCCTGCGATTTTAAAACAGCTTTCGCCCTGATAGCATAGAATGCAAGATACGCAAAACATGCAACGCCAACAATGTAACTAAATTGAATACCTGTTTTATCTGCAAGCCAGCCTT
>JAYVZR010000260.1:0-4713 GCA_043783135.1 Ferruginibacter sp.
AAAAGATACCGTTACAGGAACTTTTTTCAGCGCATCAGTAAATTTTTTACTGTCGTAATAAGTATATGCAGGATTAGTTTCGTAAACCAATAACGTACCTATACTGCCTGCATTCATATCTTCTACAAGCTTTATTATATCTGCATCTACACCCTGGCGGTAGTTTGAAGTTATTGCCCAGTTAATGGTTTTGCCATTTGCACCAATAGCTTCATTGATGGCGTTTACAATAATTTGAATATTAATATCATTGCTTCCGCAAACTACTAACCCTGCTCCTTTATTTGCAGTTAAGGCAGCAGCAGCAGCAATAATTCCTTTATTTAAAGCCGCATCAGCAATTGCCGGGGCAGTTACTGAGCTATCTAATTTTGCTAATAAGGCAAAAGCAACAGCACCTGTTTGAGATGGTTTATGTAAATACCTGTCGTCGGCATTACTTCCTGTAAGGCTAAATGAGCCTTCAAAGTGAATGTGGCGGCTCATTTCAGGCTTTTCTACTGCAATTTTCCTATTTTTTGAATATTGAGCAGCAAACTCTACAGGGCTTAACCAGGTGCCTAAAAAATCTGCACCAAGACTTACAATTACTTTGGCATTATCAAAATGATAAGAAGGTAAAGCTTTCATTCCATAACAAGCCTGGTTAGCCATTATCATTCCACTATAACTGATAGCATCATATTGTACATGACGGCTGCCAGCCGGGTTTTTAGCTATAAATTCTGCAATAATTTGGTGAGTAGTAGGCGAAGTAATGGTTGATGTTAACAGTACGGTTGGTTTACCACCTGTCTGTGCCATTGCACCAACAATTAATTTATCAAAAGCATCAAATGATGTAACTTCTTTGAAGCCATTACCAGACAGTTGCATTGGGTAGCGTAAACGGGTAGTATCATACAAATCTAAAACAGATGCCTGCACCTGTGCACTGGTGCCGCCATTTGTAATAGCAGACCCTTCATTACCTTCAATTTTTATTGGGCGCCCGTCTCTTTGTTTTACAATAACAGGTGTAACATCGCCTTCATTTACATAGGTTGATGCATAATAGTTTGCAATTCCCGGAACAATATCATCTGGCCTTTGTAAATAAGGTACCGATTTGCGTACCGGCATTTCGCAGCTTGCAGCAATGGTTGCAGCAGCAGTACTAAACCCTAAATATTTAAGGAAATCCCTGCGTGGAGTTTTGGCATTCAATAACCCATCATCCAAATCTTCTAATGGCAAAAGATTTTCTTTAAATTCGTCTTTTGCAGCCTTATTAAAAGCGGCTGATTCGTTTAATTCTCCAAAACTTTGCCAATACTTTTTGTTACTCATATTACAATTTGAAAATTCGAAAATTTTAAAATTTAAAAATGATTGTAATGTGTTTTATTTTTTACATTATACCACTTTTGCATTTGCACATTAATTTAATAATGGCATTTTTGACATTCGGTACCACCAATTTTTTCTACAGTTACACTGTCCATTTTACCGCTCCTTATATCTTTACTAAATTTTTCGTAAATACTATAAAATTTATTTCCTTCTCCTGTTTCTTTGTTGTAGAAATTAACTTTTGTTTCTCTGTGGCAGTTGATACACCAGCCCATACTTAACTCGCTAAACTGATATACTTCAGACATTTCCTGTATCGGGCCGTGGCAGGTTTGACATTGTTGCTTACCTACTGTTACATGCTGGCTATGATTAAAATAAACATGATCAGGTAAATTATGAATTCTTACCCATTCTATTGCCTTTCCTGGTTTATCATATTTTTTTGCATCGGGGTTCCAGCCGGCATAAGCGTATAATTTCTGTATTTCAGCAGTTCCGTTTACCTCTTTTCCATCTTCTTTTGTAATTATGTCTCCTTTATATTCTTTAATAGCTTTATGGCAATTCATACACACATTAACCGAAGGTATACTGGCCTGTTTGCCTTCCTGTGCACCCCCATGGCAGTACAAACAATTTATCTGGTTGGTACCGGCATGCACTTTATGAGAGTAATAAATAGGTTGTTCCGGCTGGTAATTTTTCATGCGGCCCAGTCCCATTGCAGCATTGATAGTTATATAACCTCCCAAACAAAACAATACCAAAACGCCCATCATTATATAACTTTTATTACGATAGAAAGGAACCGGTTCCGAACGGAGGATACCGTCTTTTTCATCAGACAATTTACGCAGGCTGCTATTTACCTGTAATAATATTAAAGCAATAACTGCTAATACAAGTGTAAGTATCCCGAATAATAAAGAATTGTCTTCTGCAGGGGTTCCATCTGGAGTTGCAGTTACTGGCAGTTTGTAGGCATCAGCATAATCTAACACAGCAGTTATTTCCTCAGGCTTCAAATTAAACTGGGTCATTCTTGCACCATACTTTGCTAATAACCCCTTTGCATAAGCATCAGTTTCCAGCATGCTGTTTACATTATTAACCCATTTCAGCGCCCAGTCAGGGCTTGGTTCCCTTCCCCTTGCACCCTGTAATTTTGGGCCTGTATAATCTTCCAATGGCTTATGGCAGCTTGCACAGTTAGCTTTAAATATGGCTTCCCCATCTGCAGCAAAACTGGTATTGGTAAAAGAAACTAATGCAATGAATAGTAAACTTGTGAAGACTTTTTGTAAGATTTTTCTATAACGACTCATACAGTTATTCGGATGCTTAAGTGGAAGAATATCCTTCTATGGGTGCAAAAATAAGTCAGTATGTTCACATAATATCAACATTGTTAAAAAAAATTTTTCCTTTCCCAGCTTGATTTTCAAAGGATTGTTGCATCTATGCATTGCTAATTGTCATGTTTTTGTAAACAGAATTTTATCTATCTTTTTTTTGAGCCGGTTAGCAATTCACAATTTTTTGATTGACTTTTGCCGGATGCTGGAAAAATTAAAACAACGCTGGAAAGTAAATGGTGCTAATCTGGTATTGATTATTTTGACATTTGCATTGGGTGGAAGCTTGTGTGGTTATACAGGAAGAAAAATATTGGAATTAATTACAATTGAAAAAGGGGCATTTTGGTTGATAGCCTATCTTATACTGATTACCCTGCTTTGGCCCTTCTGTGTTTTATTAATCAGTGTTCTATTTGGACAATTTTCTTTTTTTAAGAAATACCTGGTGAGGGTATGGGATAGAATTTTAGGTAGAAAACTACAGTCAGCTCCATTGATAGCCATATTTGCCAGTGGTGCCGGCAGCAATGCACAAAAAATAATTGATTATTTTGAAGATAGAAAAAACACCGGCAAGGTTGGGTTAATTGTTTGCAATAAAGCCGGGGCAGGTGTATTAGATATTGCAAAAAAAAATACTATTAATACTTTATTAATAGAAAAAGAGCCTTTTTTTAGTGAAGACATATATATTACTGAGTTAAAAAAAAGAGATATTGACTTTATTGTATTGGCCGGATTTTTATGGAAAATACCTGTTTCCTTAATAAAGGCTTATCCCAATAAAATCGTAAATATTCATCCGGCACTTTTGCCAAAATATGGCGGGAAGGGCATGTATGGAAATAAGATACATGAAGCGGTTATTGCCGCTGCAGAAAAAGAAAGCGGCATTACCATTCATTATGTTGATGAATTATATGATCATGGAAACATTATTTTTCAAACCACTTGTACAATCAATGAAACAGATACCCCAGATTCATTGGCCAAAAAAATTCATCTACTGGAGCATCAACACTACCCTCCGGTTATTGAGCAGGTTTTACAAACGCAAAATTGCCGTTAAAAGAATAGACAGAATTGCCAGATAAAAATATGTTAGTGTAATATTGTGCTTTACAATTATTATAGCTTGTATTATCAATTAAAAACTTACTGTTGTATACTTTTGTTTTGGGTGCTGACAGGCGTTGCTAAAGGCCAGTTTGCCATCAGTGGTACAGTTTACGATTCAAGCAAAGTAGTTCCGGTTAAAGATGTGGTGGTAAAAAGCACTGGTGGAACAACTTCTATCACGGATTCTACGGGCCATTATGATATTACGGCTACTGATAAGGATTCGCTCACCTTTATATACCATAACAAACCTACGCCTCGCTTTGCAGTGAAGCAAATAGAAAATATCGGCAGTTTTGATATTTCATTACGTATACATGTAGATGAAAAATTCAGAACCCTAAAAGAAGTGAGGGTGTTTAGCAACAGTTTTAAACAGGATTCTATAGCTAACAGGGAAGAGTATGCGAAAATATTTAACTACCAAAAGCCCGGTTTTAAAACAAACACTTCAGATTACTCCGGTACGGCTGGTATGGACCTGGATGAATTCATCAATATGTTTCGTTTTAAAAGAAACAAGCAATTAAAATCGTTCCAAAACAGGTTAGTAGACCAGGAGCAGGAAAAGTATGTTAATTACCGTTTTAATAAAACCCTTGTAAGAAGGATTACGCATCTTGAAGGTAAAAATCTTGATAGTTTTATGGTGCTCTACCACCCCGATTTTTACTTTACACAAAACAGTACTACGGTTATTTTTTACCAGTACATATTAAATGCTTCATATCAATTTAGAAAAGAATTGTTAGGCGGTGAAGCCAAAAAAGAAGGCCCGTAAATTCCGTTAAACCCCTTTTTTTGATAAACCCTTTTTATGGATCAAACAACATTAGGCATCGGTACCAGGTTACAACATACCCAATACGGGCCAGGAGTTATTGTTGGTGTGCGCTATGCC
>JAYVZR010000261.1:0-12429 GCA_043783135.1 Ferruginibacter sp.
AACCCAAAAAAATCATTGTGGTTTCTTCTGCACCACAAATACGTTATCCAGACTGCTATGGAATTGATATGAGTAAAATGGGAGATTTTATTGCCTTTAAGGCAGCCATAGAATTATTGCATGAACGAAAACAGGAGTCAATATTGGATGATCTTTTATTAAGGTGTAAAGAGTTGCAAAGAAACAACCAGCTGCACACCGAAAATGTAGTGCGCCAGGTATACAAACAATTTACTTTGGAAGATATCTCTGTTAAAATTGCCCAGCTTATTACCCCTAAAGAAATAACCATATCCGTAGAAGTAATTTATCAAACTATAGAAACCCTGCATTTAGCCTGCCCCACCAATACCGGCGATTGGTATTTTACAGGTAATTATCCTACACCCGGTGGCAACCGTGTTTGTAATAAGGCTTTTATGAATTATATGGAAGGGAAAAATGTAAGGGGTTACTAACGGTAACCAATATTGCCTTGTTGTTTGTAAACAATAGTATTGAAATAGCATTATAAAAAAACCTTGCAATATTTAATTATTGCAAGGTTTTTTTGTCATTATAGCGGCAGTTATTTTTTCTGTGTAAATAATTCTTTTTTGTCTACCACTTTTACTTTGTCTTTTTCCTTCAATGTTTTACTTACAATATCATACGGCCCTGTTATTACTTCCTGATTTTCTGTAAGGCCTTCTGTAACTTCTATATAATTAATATCCTGTATAGAAGTTTTAACCTTGGCCTTGCTAACTGATCCGTCTTTGTTTAAAATAAAAACAAGCACATCCAGATCATCTATATTGGCGCTTGCATCATCTGCATTCTGCGATTTTACAACGGCCTTAGTGCTGTCATTTTTTTCTCTGGTTGTAACGGCATTAATGGGAACACTCAACACGTTGAAATTGGTTTTTGTTTGAATATCCGCACTGGCACTCATACCTGGCCTAAAGGGATAGCTGGTTTTATTCAGCAGGTCAGCATAGCTTTGAGGTAATAAACGTATATACACTTTATAATTGGTTACATCTGTACTGGTGTTAGCCAAGGCACTTTGCGTACTGGCGCCGTTATTACTGCTGGCAATTTGTGTTACAATTCCTTTAAACTTCCTGTCTGTATAGGCATCAACAGTTACAACAGCACTATCACCCAAATGTAATTTTGGTATATCACTTTCGCCAACATCTACCCTTATTTCAATTTTACTCATATCTGCAATACGCAGCATTTCTGTACCAGCCATCATATTGCTACCCACCACACGCTCACCTTTCTTTACACTTAATAAACTTACTACACCATCCATTGGGGCCAGTACTGCAGTTCTGCTTAAATCCTTATTGGCTTTAGCAAGGTTACTTTCAGCACTTTTTACAGCGGCCTGACCGCCTTTAATGCCCTGCTGTGCTGCATTATAATTGGCAACGGCTGCTTTATAGGCTGCATCGGCTGTATTAAATTCGTTGGCGCTGATCACCTTATCATCATACAATTGCTTTTGCATGGTGTAGGTTTTTTGCGATTGCTCCATTTGTGCTTTTAGTGCGTCTAATGCTGCCTGTGAGTTGGCAACCTGGGCCTGGCTTTGTGCCACGCCGCTTGCGGCCTGGTTGGCCTGGATACTATAAATATCTGCATAAATACGGGCTACTATCTGCCCTTTTTTTACGCTGTCACCTTCAATTACTGTCAGCTCAGTTATTTCACCGCTGATATCAGGGCTTACTTTTACTTCAATTTCAGGATACACTTTTCCACTGGCATTTACTATTTCAGTAATGGTACGCTTCTGTACTTTTTCGGCCGTAACTTTAATTCCTTCATCTTTCCCAAATACACCGGCAGCTTTTAATCCTACCAATAGTAGTATCAATGCTACCAATCCAATAAGTATCCATTTTACGGTCTTGCTCATGTTAATCAGTTTAATGCCTGTAAGCCCAATCGGTCAAATACAGTAGATGATGTTGTTATGTTGTTTTTTATGTGTTTGTTTAAATCACTGCTTCACTAAATCATTCGTTTCTTTTGCTGTGTGTTATCAAACTTATATTTTGTACTGATATCTTACAGGCTTCTTTTTACTCTTAATATGATGGTTAACTTTTACAGCTTCAATCCCTGGCCCCTGTAAAATTCCAGTACTTTCATTTTAAAAACATAATCGTATTGGTTTAATACATTCTGCAACTTTGCCTTAAACAAATTGTTTTGCTGTGTAATTAATTCAAATGTGCTAAGCATACCTACCGCATATCTTTTTTGTGCAAAATCGAATGTCCGTTCAGATGCAGCCACACTTTTTTTACCGGCATTAAACTTTTCCAATGCTACAGTTGCATCATTATAGGCCTGATAAATATTCTGTTTTATTGTTTGGTTATCTAATTCCTGTTGCAATTGTGCGGTTTTTATATCTAATTTACTGCGTTCGTAATTGGTTCTTAACTGGTAACCATTAAAAATAGGTACGTTTAAACTCACACCAACCGATTTTCTAAAATTGTTCTGCATCTGATCAAAATAGGAAGTTGACAGATTGCCCACTTTGGCAACTTCTGGATTGGCGACTTTGTAAATAGTACCATTAATATCAACCTGGGCCCCAAAAGGGTTGCTGACATAAGCACCCGTAGGTGCAAATATTGGAGTTGTGGTATTAACGTAGTTACTGTTCAATGATCCAAAGGCAGAAATAGTGGGATACAATTTACCCTTTGCTGCTTTTGAGCTACTCATTGCAGCCTTCAATTTAAAATCGTCAGCTCTTTGCTGTGGTAAATTCTTTAATGCCAATGCATACACATCTTCAGGCTGCAAGTCTGTAATTTTTTCTATAGGTATCCGTTCTACCGGGGGTATATCCACGTCAAAAGAGGCAGCAGCATCAATATTCATATTTGCCTTTAACTTTAATATGGATGTTTCAACAGTGCCTTTTGCACTGATATAAGTGGCACTGTCCAATGCTTCCTGCGATTCCAGCTCAGCTGCATTTAACTCTGGCAAAGAACCTGCATTTACTAATTTACGAGTGTTAAATAATTGTGCCTGTGTTTGTTTTAACTGAACCCGTGCGATCTCTTCCTGTTCCTTCGCTAACAATATCTGCAGGTAATTATTGGCCACTGTCAAAGAAATATCGTCCCTTAATTTATCTGTATTGGCTTTGGTTGCCTCATATTGCCATTGATTAGCCAGAATAGTATTTTTTTTGCTAAACCAGTTAAATATATCAACACTGGTTTGCAGTTGCAAGCCTGAATTAAAATATGTTTCAGTAATCAGCCTGTAAGTTACAGGATCCTGGTTTTGCCCACTGTTTACACTGCCATTTAAACCAAAACTAAGGCTGGGAATCTGGCTTAATTTACTTTGTTTATATGTCAATTCACTACCGGAAGACTGTACTTGCAGTTGTTTAATACTTATATTATTGGCTACTGCATAATCAACAATTTGACGCAGATCCCATTTTTTTTGGGCTTGTACAGTATTGCACAATACAAATAAAACTATAAGGCTATAACTAATGTAACGCATGCAACAAAAATATAACATCCTATTGTAAAGGCAGGTTATGAATTTTATGAGCGGTAATTTTTTTTTAAAAAACAATGATTTTATGGTCATTTATACTGGTTTATATTAATTATCTGAATTCGCTGGTTTTATAAAAATATATCTGATTACACAATTACTTGTGCTGTTATGGGGAGGCAATTTACCAATTTTGATTAAAATTTAAATGTAAAATTGAAATAAGCGTTTAAGGATATAACATTGTTAATGAACATTTTAAAGAATAACTATTATTTGTTGTATCAAAAAAAGGATAGGCATACTGATTACGCAGAATTTTTTAATTTAAAAATAGTATTTATCAAATTATTTCAAATGACTGTTCCAGATCTTTTATAATATAATCTGGTTCCTCCAAGCCTATATACAACCGCAACATGCGGTGTTCTTTATTAAGTGGATTAAAATGGGCAGCAGGCAAGCCTGCACATTTTGGAATGATAAGGCTTTCGTGACCTCCCCAGCTTACTGCCATTAATATATGTTGGAGGCTGTTGCAAAACTTTTCAATTTGCTCCACCGTATCTGCTTTAATGATAAATGTAAGCAGACCACAAGCGCCTTTCATTTGCCGCTTTGCCAGCTCATACTGAGGAAAGCCTTCATCAAATGGAAAAAGTACCGCTTCCACTTTCGGATGTTGTTTTAGGTATTGCAGCATTACCCCCGTTGTTTGGGTAATCCGTTCAAGCCGCATTGGTAAAGTGCGCAACCCACGAATCAGCAACCATGCATTAAAGGGTGAAATGCCGCTGCCAATATTCATGTATTCTGAATTAAAAATGCGGGCAATCATTTTTGTACTGCCGCTTAATACGCCTGCTAGAGTGTCGCTGTGGCCTCCTATGTATTTGGTGGCAGATTGAAGTGTAAGGTCAATACCAAAATCGATTGGCCTTTGATAGATGGGCGTACAATAACTATTGTCAATAATGGTTACAATATTTTCTGCTTTAGCCAGTTCAGCTACAGCTTTTAAATCCTGTATGGCATAATCCCAGCTATTGGGGCTTTCTAAATATATAACCGTGGTGTTGGGTAAAATAGCCCTTTCAAAATTTTCAATATCACGACCATCAATATACGAAGTTGTTACACCAAACCTTGGCAGAATATCCTTGAACATTTTTTGGGCCCATGTATAAGGCTTATTAACTGATACAATATGATCGCCCGATTTTACATTGGCCAGCACCGCCGCAAAAATGGCCGCAGCACCACTGTTAAATACCAGGCAGTCTTCTGCATTATCAAGAGCCGCTAATTTTTTTCGCAGTATATCAACAGTGGGGTTTAGCCCTCTGCTGTACAAATAGGTTGAATATTCATCTGCAAATGCATGGCGCATTTCATCAACAGATTTAAACGCAAAATTGCTGCTTTGTACAATTGGCGGTGCAATGGCATTGAAATAATTTTCCCTGTCTTCTGCAAATTCATTAATGATGTAAGAAATATCCATGATGTTTTAATTATTAGCGGGAATAACATTCTTTTTCTTTCGGTGTAATATAAAATAAATCAGTACAAATGCTGACAGTACTCCTAAGCCGGTTAGTGCAGCATTAGGATCAGCAATGGTAATACTAATACCTACAAAAAGATAAGCCGCCATAAATAAGAGTGGCATAAGCGGGTACCATTTCATTTTATAAATACCTGTATTATCCAGGTGTTTTGTTTTTTTGCGAAACCAAAAAATGGTAGCGCTGCTTAATACCATACCAAAACAATCCAGGAAGATAGTAAAGGTTAATATTTTTTCAAACTGCTGCGAAAAGAAAAGAATAATAATACACATGCCCGCAAACAGGGTTAAAGAAAAACTAAATACGTCCGTCTTTTTATTTTGTTTGGCAAATAGTTTTGGCAAGCTTCCATCATCGCCCATTGCATACATTACCCTTGGATTACTTAGTAACAAGCCATTTACATAAGCCATAACCCCTAAAAAAAGAAAAGCGGCAAATATGGTGGCACCGGTTGTACCAAAAATTTTATCAATCACTACATAAGCAATTTCTTTTTCGCCTTTCATCTGGTTAAAACCTATCAGGTTATAATAACTAAGGTTTACCAGCAGGTATAAAATAATGATAATAACAATACCAATAAAAATCCCTCTTGGAATATTTTTAGTAGGTTCTTTTACTTCATTGCCAAAATTGATGGTTTGCTGGTAACCGCCATAAGTAAAAGAAACAGCAATAAGGCTTACACCAAGGCTTTTTACCCAATCTATCCAGTTGTGAGAAGTTGAATTTTCAAGAGCAGGTACCACTGCCTGGTTTATTGCATATTTACCAGGAAAAAACAATGCAGCTATTAATACCAATATCATAGAAATCTTTATCAGCATTAAAATATTTTGCGTTTTCGAACTCATTTTCAATCCCCTTAAATTGATAAAATAAAAAATAATGATGGCTGCACAACTTACCAGGGCCTTATCGATATCGGTAAAATTGCCTGGGAATAATTTTAATAAATAACCACTACCTATTAATGCTACACCACTTAAACTGGCTGCATTGCTTACGAGTATTAAACAGTTTATGGCAAATGCTATACTTGGGTGGTAGGCTTTTGCAAATACTTTATAATAACCTCCTGTAACCGGATAGCGGCTTCCTATCTCTGCATAGGTTAAGGCGCCACACAAAGCCACCAGGCCACCAATAAACCATGCACTAAAATAAACGGTAGGAGCAATGGCATCTTTAGCGCTGGTAGCCGCTGTTCTAAAAATACCCATACCAATTACCAGCCCTACAACAATCATGGTAAAAGAAAAAAGGTTCAGTTTATTTTTTACTTGCATACTGAAAAGATAATGAAAGCCTTTTACAAAAATTAAAATGCGCTATAAAAATTTAGTTGTTTTATGCAGTTCGTCATAAATAAGCAGGAGTATTTTCCTACTTTTTTATTATGATCAGGCAGGTAGCAATCATATTTTTAATTGTATCGTTTATGGCCCAAACCTTTAGTGGGGGATTTGTGATGATAAATTATTATACTAACCCTGCTGCTTTCGCTAAAAACTGCATTAACAAAGCAAAGCCAAAAACGCATTGTAATGGAAAATGTCAGATGATGAAAAAGATGCAGGAAGAAGAAAAGAAAGAACAGGAAAATACAGAACATACATTTAAAGTTGAACCTGCGGTTGTATGTACTGGCTCAATTTTTTGCTCCTCAACAATACCCCTCATAAATATAATAAAACCCACATTGTACGATATTGATTATAGTATCAAATCTTTCCCATCTGATGTATTTCATCCACCACAAGTTTAAGCAACATATTAAAGCTTATTATACGCCTGCATCTTTTTTATATAAGCTATACTCGCCTGTAATTTTTACTATTTTTTTACAAAACCTTTTTCTTAAAATGTTCTGTGCTGGAACATAATGGCATTGCGCCCTATTGTTTTTAATAAAGAATTTATTATGAAAAATTTTATCGTTACTATTTGCATTTTGTTTTTTTCCTTTACTGCTGCAGCCTGCGAAATATGCGGCTGCGGAACCGGTAATTATTATATTGGATTGTTGCCTCAGTTTAGCCGCAGTTTTTTAGGTATCCGTTACCAGTTCAGCAGTTTTTACACTTCTATAAAAGGCGATGCTACGCAATACAGTAACGATCTTTTTCAAACCATTGAAGTGTGGGGCGGCGTTAATATCGGCAATAAATGGCAGGTGCTGGCACTTGTTCCATATAATATTATTCAACAGGTATCTGATGACGGAACTACCAATGCCAATGGCATTGGTGATATAGCGGTGCTAGGCAATTACAAATTTTTTGAACACAATTCTATTACAAAAAATAAAAAATCAGTTTCACAACAGGCATAGATTGGAGCTGGTTTAAAACTGGCCACTGGTAAGTTTAACATCGATTCCAATGACCCGGCTCTAATAGCATTAGCCAACACACAGGTAGGTAGTGGCAGCACTGATTTTATACTAAGTGGTGTATATAATTTAAACATTAACCATTTTGGTGTAAGCACCAGTGCCAGATACAAAATAAATACCAGCTACAATGATCAATATTTTTTTGGCAACTGGTTTTCTGTCAATAGTATTGCTTATCGTACAATTGCTGCTGGCAAAAATATTATTAGCCCCAATGCAGGACTGATATATGAACATAGTGAAGCCAATCAACTGGCTAATATAAAAATTGCTGAAACAGGTGGCTACCTGCTGGAAGCTATTGCCGGGTTGGAAACAACCATACAAAAAATTAATATTGGTTGTAATGTACAATTGCCTTTATCACAAAATTTTGCCAACAACCACACTACAACAAAATTGAGGGGAATGTTTCATGTAACTTTTTCGCTGTAATTTTTTGTACAAAAAAATGTAAAAACAAAAAGCAGCTGCACATCAGCCGTTTTTTGTTTTTATGGTATTGATTGAAAAATCGGCAGATTAAAACACAATATCCCTACATTTGCAGCGAGTTTGGTTTTTCTGCTTCAATGCAGAAAATTAAAAGGGAAGCCAGTGTAATTCCGGCGCTATCCCCGTAGCTGTAAAGCGTAGTGAATTGATAATATACAATGAGAGCTTCACAAAGGTTTTACATTTGTTACTAGTCATTCACACTGTTGAATCTTCATACCACTGTTAAAAATTAACGGGAAGGTGTTCAACAGAAGCCAAGCCAGAAGACCTGCCAGGCATCACATTTAATCATTCACGGCTTTCGGGCGAAAGGCATGGAGTGTAAGCGCTGAAAAGCATTTATATTTCTAACAGGTATTGTGTAAATTACCGATACCTGAATTTTCCGAAAGCAGTCACAAAAAAATTTTTAAAAAAATGAAAAAGAAAATTTTATTGGTGACTGCTGTAATAATCAGTAGTCATTTGCATGCGCAGGACAGTAGTAAAGTAAATTTAGATGAAGTGGTAATTACTGCTACCAAAACACTCATCAAACAATCGCAAACCGGTAAAGTAGTTATTGTAATTGATCAGGCAACCTTGTTAAGAAACACAGGTAAATCAATTGCAGAAATACTCAACTACCAGGCAGGTATGTACGTAAATGGCGCTAACAATACGCTTGGCACTAATCCGGATAATTATCTCCGTGGCGCTTCATCGGGTAATACACTTATTTTAATGGATGGTATTCCGGTGAGAGACCCTTCCCGTATCGACAATTCTTTCGATCTTAATTCTATTAACCCTTCCCAAATTGAAAGAATAGAAATTTTAAAGGGCGCACAAAGTACCTTGTGGGGCAGCGATGCTGTTGCAGGTGTAATCAATATTATCACTAAAAAGGGAGGGGCCAATAAGATAAGCCCAACTGCAACTATATCTTACGGCAGTTACAATACCTTCAGGGGCAATGCGGGTATCAACGGTAAACTCGATAAGTTTACCTACAACCTTACCTACAATTATATTAGCAGTAAGGGTTTTTCTTCTGCAAAAGATACAACCGGTAATGGCGGGTTTGATAAAGATGGCTTTAATCAAAATAATTTCCAGGTAAATATTGGCTATACATTTACAACAAAATTTTCAGCTTCGTTTATGACGAATTATGGAAAATATAATAGTGACCTTGATGCCGGTGCCTTTAAAGATGATAAAGATTATACAGGAAAAAATGCCAATGCGGTTAATTCACTGGTACTTCTTTACCAATTAAAAAAAGGGACATTACATTTTACAAATACGTTGGTAAATGCGAATAGGTCGTTATTAAATGACACTACAAGTTTAGCTGAAAACCGCGATTATAATAAGAGTAGTTATAAAGGCAATTCTTATGTTTCTGAAATATATGGCAACTTTAATTTAGGCACTAAAATTTCCCTGGTAGGCGGCATGCAACGGGTTGCACAAAATACTGATCAAAATGTTGTTGGTTCTAGCAGATATTATAGTGAAAGTGAGGGAAGGTATCATTGGTATCAGTATGAATCGGTACTTGGAAAAGACAGTGCAAAAACAACCAATTATTCTATGTATGCATCTTTATTATTGTTAAACCTGCATGGATTTTATGCAGAAGCAGGTATAAGGTATAATAACAATAGTATTTATGGCAGCAATGCAACTTACTCATTTAACCCATCGTATAATATTGATGACAATAACAGGGTATTTGTAAATATTTCTTCAGCCTACAAAGTACCCTCTTTATACCAATTGTACAGCGAGTTTGGCAATACTCGTCTGGAACCCGAAGAGAGCAATAATTACGAAATAGGCGTACAAAGTTTTAGCAATAACAAAATGAATTCCTTAAGGATTGTGGGGTTTAAAAGAGATATCAGGCACCTGATAGTTTTTTATACAGACCCCGTAACTTACAACAGCCAATACATTAAAGGTGGTAATCAAAATGATTACGGGTTTGAAGTAGAAAGTACTATCGCTATTGGTAAAATAGGTAACTGGGTAAATAATTTTACGTATGTGGATGGAGAAGGAAAAAATGGCGATGTTAAATTAAAAAATTTGTACCGCCGGCCTAATTTTACTTTATACAGCACTTTAACTTTAATGCCAATAAAACAATTAATTATAATGCCCGCATTTCGTTTTGTTGGTACCCGGTTAAAAGGCGAATATGATGCAGGGCCTGCTGTAATGCCACAGTATTATACCATTGATTTTTATACCGGTTATAATTTTACCAAACAATTTACTGCTTTTGTTAACCTTAGAAATATCACCAATCAAAAGTATACTGATATTGCAGGGTACAATAGCCGTGCGTTTAATTATGCTGTTGGAGTTACTGCAAGCTTTTAAATAAATATTCTATTGGAAACAGGTATTGCACAAAATAAAAAATGTCCCCGCAGTTATTAATAAATGCCAATGTTATGGTATTGCCGTAAATACAAAAGAGCAGGAATATATAAGTAAGCAGTTTGCCGGGTGTATGTGCAGCAACTGTATAAAAGATTTACTGGAAAAATACAATGCTTCAATTTCAGGTTAACGCTGCTGACGGTAAATTACTGCATCAATAAAAATTTTTGACCCTGTTTGGATACACGATAATACTTTCCATCTTCTATCAATAATGCTTCAGAATGCCCTTCTGCATGATGAACATCTAAATCAATTAATTTACCATTGTGAAAAGCAACGATGGTATCAGCGATAATGCAGTGGCCGGTAGTTATATGTTTTACATTGAATTTATCCAGTGTGCTATCAATTTGATTAGTAGTAGCTCTCGGGCTTCCCATGTAATAACCACGATACCAAAATGGCCCTGCATCGCTAAAAATCAAATCAAGCCTTGGATCATTATAATTATTGGTACTATCCGGATAAAAGGGGCGGGCCATATCATTGATACGGCTTAAAGAAGAAATATCCAAATTATTCATTTGAGGAGATATTCCACCATGCATAAATAGAAAGTCTCCTACTTTTTCGATGATATTTTTTGTTCTGAGCCATCTGCCTAATTCTGAATTTTTGCCATATAGCCCACTTGTATAATTTTCATTTAATAGTTCTGCATCCTGAATATATTTGGGCGGTAAATAGCGCAGATCTCCGCTTAGGTTCATTATCTCATGGTTGCCAAGTATAAAGTGAACATAACCACCTGCAGCTTTTGCTTTTTCTTCCAATGAATAAATAAGCCATAACACTTCCGTAACATGGTCACCCCTGTCAAAAAAATCACCCACCAATACAAGGTTGCCATCTCCAAAAGTCCAGTTATAACTTGTGTCAATTACACCGCAATTCTGTAACAACATTCTAAAGGCATCAAAATTGCCCTCAATATCTGAAATAGCAACCATTTTGCCTGGTTTTTTATATTCACTTTTCTCTACTTGTAATTTATTCTTTAATTGTACAGAAAATGTTTTGCCGGGTTCATCCGTTGATACTTTAAGAGATAAAGTGGCTTTATCAGAAAGAATAAAGCTATCCGTATGCCCAATTCTGCTTACACCGTCTTCATATATATATTTTACGTAAATATCATTGTTGTTGTAAAGAACAAAAGGACCATCATATTGTTTTACTGCCATATCGTTAATGCCCTGCAAAAGGGTAATGTTATTGACAAAAAAATAGCCACCAAAAACCAAATGGAAAAAAGAGGTAGCAATTTTTTTCATTAAATCTGTTTTAAAATATTGCTGGTAAATAGCAGGCCACCTGTAGTTTAGATTGCCTGCTGAATAATAAATATACTTAAAATTGATGAAAAATCAGCACATGCGGTCTTCGGCGAATCAAGCCACTATTATTCTATCAATGGAATTTTTTCTCCATTCTTGGTAATACGAAATTGCTTTTCACCTTCAATAAATAATGCTTCTGAATATCCGCCTGCATGATGAACATCCAAATTAATCAATTTGCCATCGTGTAAAACACTTATCGTATCTGCTATAACGCAATGGCCGGTAATAATATGTTTTACATTAAATACTTCAAGTGTATTGTCAATTTGATCAATGGAAGCTAATGGGTTTCCTTTGTAATAACCACGATACCAGAATGGCCCTGTTTCACCAAAAATCAACCCTATTCTTTGATCATTATAAATATATTGATGGTCTGCATAATAAGACCTTGCCAGTTCATTGATCCGGTTAAGAGAAACATTCATTCTATTGATTTCAACAGAGATACCTCCATGTACAAATAACAGATCTCCTATTTTCTCAATAATATTTTTGGTGTTAAGCCATCTGCCTAATTCTGAATTTTTACCAAGCAAACCAAAGGAATAATTTTCATTAAGTAATTCCGCATCCTGAACATACTTCGACGGTAAATAACGAAGGTCGCCGCTAAGGTTCATTATTTCATGATTGC
>JAYVZR010000262.1:0-4705 GCA_043783135.1 Ferruginibacter sp.
TGAGTTATTTTCTCAAAAGATAATTCTATGTCTGAAAGGCATTTGAAATTTTGAAGTCGGATTCTCTTTAAAAACATTTCGATTTTATTTACGTATAAAGTAAAGTTAAATAAAATACTTAATTTTTTTAAATTAAGGGCGAAATATTGAAATTAAGGTAAATAAAAATCCCTCAAAAGTAAATTTGAGGGGTTTTTACAAAAACGCTAAAATAAAAAGTGGGCGGTATAGGATTCGAACCTACGACCTCCGCCCTGTCAAGGCGGCGCTCTAAACCAACTGAGCTAACAGCCCTTAATAGCGTGTAAAAATAGTGCACAAATTAATAATTTAGTTGATTGCGAAAATTTAGTTACAGAATTCTATTGTATATTTACTTATGGGTAGAATATTTAATTTACCAGGTTGGTAAATTTGTTATTGCAAACTGAGAATTAAAGAATCTTCCCATAAATATGCTTATCTTAAAAATCCTTGCAGTATGAAACAACTTCTTTTTTTTATTTTATTTTTAATCGGTATATCTTCTTGTAACAAACCGGATGTTACAACTCCTCCAATTGAGAATCCTCCAATTTCTTCCAAATTGATAAAGGCAGTAGTAGGCTCCATATCTGATAATACTAAAAATATAGATTCTTTTTTTTATGACACACAAAAAAGGATCATTCGGTTTCAATACGCTATTTTGGGCAGCGCCGAAAATGTGTGGAATGTATACGATTTCACCTACACTGCCAATAATTTGTTGCCCAACAGTTATAATTTTACTTATATAAAAAGTGATGTTTCTGGAGTTTACTCGTATTTAACAATAAATGAATTAAAGTTTAATGCACAAAATAAAGTTATTGAGGATTCTACAATTTCTTCAAATTTTCCAATAAGTTCACCAATGATATATAAATATTATAAGTATAGTGACAAACTGGTTACTACAACAACTAAGTATCCAAATAATAGCTCTTATAGTTTGGATAGTTTTTTTTTGGATAATGATGGAAATACTATTAAAAAGTTATCGGGAACAGTTGATGCAAATAATAAATTTACTCTAGAGGGAAAAATAGTATACACATTCGGCAATACAATTAGTCCTTATTATAACAATACGAGTGGATTAGCACCCAGCATTATTTATGGGTTCCCTAATTTTAAACATTTGCAGATATCAGGAGTAAGTACCAACTATTCTGTTAACGGAAGCCCCACAATATACAATAGCACTTACAAGAATATTACTGACGCAAGTGGGTTAGTAACAAAAATAATTTCAAATATTGATGTGTTTTCATCTGTATCTGAATTCACTTATTATTAAGTAGTAATGATAGGATTAACTCCAACTATTGCAGAAATTGATACGTCTGCTTGTTTTTAGAGTTTTATAAATGTAGGCCAACATGAAATTACTGCTTCTTCAGTGGCTGGTTTAGGTGTACGTTGTCCGGCCATAGGGTTAAATGTCCAGCCTCGTTTAGCTGTATACACGGCAACAATTTTAGAGCCGTTAAAGTCAACTTCATTTTTATATCCATTTCCATTAACTATATAAGTTGCAGAAGGCGCTTTCTTACTCATTATATCCATTCCTCATTCTGTATAAATGGTTTTTACCTGGCTTACCTTTTCTTTCCCACCCATGGCTTCAAGGTACTTATTAATTACATTATCCGCAGTTTGTGCCATGCGTTAATAAAACTTGCTGCAATGATGAATGTTAGCAATGCAATTTTTATAATTTTCATATTTCTTTTTTATGGTAGATTTTATGGAAAAAACCGGCTCCCAAATGATGAGCCCTGGCTTACAGATGGCTATGGCGATTATGTAAGGCATTACCTTAGGGCCATGGATGCGTCACCAGCTTTGACTGCTCCCGGCGAAAACCATATTATTTCTTCTACTTCAGTTATACAGCAGGCAGACTATGAGGGCCGCCTGAAAAAATATTATGGCCTGAGCTTTGAGAATGCTGACAGTAATAAAGTGAGGTTATTTTATAGAACATTTGATTCATCTGGGATTGAAAAAATAAGACTTAAAACCAAGCCCAGAGAAGTGTCACTTGATTATAAGTTAATGAAAGAAAAGAATGTGGGAGAGGGTTACCAGGGGGAGCCAATGGCTGCTGGCGGACTATTGATTGTAAGAAGAGCGAATGGCAAAAAAATTATTTTGATGAAGTAAAGAATCCATTATTTTATTAACAAGTAAATAATATTTTTAATGTCCATTTTTATTTATGCAGAATAAAATTTGCGGCTTTAATAATGTGTAGAACTTCTGATGATAAAATAAAAAATAGGCTGCAAAAAACTTGCAAATTGATGTGGTAGCCATGTATATTTGTTGTATGAATTGAGAAGAGAAAATCCGTTAAAAGATCAATCGGCTCAAAGCAGGAGCATCAGGTTCGCAAGTATTACCAGGAAAGCAATTGATTGGTAAGAAAACAAATTTGGTGCTTTTTTTATGTCCTTTTGCCTCAAAATAATCTCAAAGAATTAAAGGGGGCGTAATGAAGGGCAGTAAATAAAAATATACGGTTCCTACTCCTTAAATAGGATATTAATTCTACAGCAAAAACCATCCGGTATTATTATCTTCACTTCGTAAAGTCTTTTGTCTATTGATATGCAGAACTTTTCTATTTTTACTATGTGTCGAAAGAATTTTTAAAACTTACCTTATTTTTAAGTTGTGAATATATCCTTAAGGTCAATTACCATTAAGATTTTAAAAATAACCGGGCTTTCTGTTGCCGGTATTTTGCTACTGCTTTTTTTGGCACCCATTCTTTTTCCCGGAACCATTGAAGAAAAAATTAAAAATCTGGCCAATCAAAGAATTGCAGGGGAATTAAATTTTTCTAAAGCAAGGCTATCTTTTTTTACTCATTTTCCTTCTTTCACAATCACTTTATACAATTTTACTTTAAAGGGCTCTGCGCCATTTAAAAATGATACGCTGGTGCAGGCCGAGAATATTTCACTGGGTATAAGTATTAAGAGCCTGCTTTTTGACAAACGTATCAATATTGATAAAATATTTATTGCCAATGCGGTTATGAAGGTGCTGGTAAATGAAAAGGGGGAAGCTAACTACAACGTATACGTGCCGGCAAAAGAAGTTAAAGCCGTTTCTGCTGCCGATACTTCCGGTACCGCTTTAAAATTGGAAAAAATTATAATTGAAAAAAGCCATTTTATTTACAGCGACCTGTCAATGAAAATCCTGATCAATGCTATGGGCTTTAATTACACCGGCAACGGCGACTTTAGTAAAGCTATTTTTGATTTAAACAGCGATGCCAAAATTGATTCGCTTGATTTTAATTACGACAACCAGCCTTACCTGCTCCATAAAAAAGTAAATGCTAATCTTATCACCCAAATAAATACAAATTCTTTCGCTTTTATTTTTCAGAAAAATGATTTGCTGATCAATAAACTGCCTGTACAATTCAAGGGGAAATTAAATTTTTTGAAAAATGGATACGATTTTGATTTTAGGGTAAGCTCAGGCAGCAGCAACCTTGATGATCTTGTTACTGCGCTTCCGCCACAGTATATTAGCTGGCAGCAAAAAACTACTATCAAAGGCAAAGCAGATTTGTTATTGACGCTTAAAGGCAAATACATTGCATCAGACAACACAATGCCCGGCCTTACATTTAATATGAAAATACGGGAAGGTTATATTGCATATGAAGGTACACCGTTTCCTGTTTCGAACCTCTTTTTAAATTTTCAAGCTTCCCTGCCATCCATTAATATGGATAGTTTACAGGTGAAAATAGATTCTGTATTTTTTAATATTGATAAGGATTATCTAAGCGCCATTATTGATACAAAAGGTATCCACGAACCTTTTGTAAATGCAAAAATAAATACGGTAATGGACCTTGAAAAACTGGATAAGGCTTTTGGGCTTTTGATAGTTGACCTGAAAGGAAAAGCTGAAATGCATTTAATGGTAAATGGAAGATATACCACCGGGCCAAATCCTAAAAGTCTGCGGCATGAAAACGTTGTGCAGAGTGTTCCGTCATTTAAGCTGCAGGCATCAGTAAAAGATGGTTATTTTAAATATACAGCATTACCCATACCTGTTACCAATATTAATTTTTCTGTCAGCAGCAGTTGTTTAGATAATAATTACCTGAATACCCGTTTCAGCATCAATAATGTGTCAGCTACAGCCGCCAATAATTTTATAAAAGGGCAAGCTACAGTAAATTTAAAAGAAATGCTGGTGGATGCCAACCTTCAATCTGTTATAAATTTAGGCGATATAAAAAATATTTACCCGGTACAACAACTGACCAACCTTGGTGGTAATTTGAAAATTAATGTAACCGTAAAAGGCAGATATAATGCTTCTAAAAAATCATTCCCTGTTACAAAAACTGATATGGTTGTTCAAAATGGAATTATACAAACGGTGTATTATCCTCACCCGGTCAGCGATATGCAGGTATCCGCAACAATAAGTAATTTAACCGGAACATTAAGTGGCACAACGGTAACCATAAAGCCTGCTTCTTTTCTGTTTGAAGGAAAGCCATTTCACCTGGAATGCACATGGCAGTATAGAGCAGGTAAATGAGCAAAGAAATCTTGGTCATGGCAGGATAGAAAAACGCACCTGCCCTATCATAACAGCTATAAAATGGGTGTGCAAAGTGCAGGACTGCCAAGGC
>JAYVZR010000263.1:0-4700 GCA_043783135.1 Ferruginibacter sp.
TCATTGTTGTCCGACAAAAATAATTAAAGGGTGAGCTAAGAAAGCCACCCTTTTTAGTTATGTTGTAGTTACCACACAAACAATATAACTATGGATAAAATTAAAGCATTTGTCGGACAGCCGGTATTATCTCAAATTTTAGATACTATACCATCATCTATTATCAATGCTGCCAATCGTAAACATAAGTCCAACAGGTACTATAAGCGCTTACCCTTACGGGTGCATTTGATAAGCCTGTTATACGGTGTTTTCAGTTATTGCAACGGACTTAGAGAGCTTTGCGAAGGCATGTTAGGCTGCGAGGGTAAGCTGACACATTTGGGATTTGATAAAGCCCCGGCCCGAAGTACAATGTCGGATGCAAATACAAATCGCAGTTACCTGGTTTTTGAAACGATCTACTTTGAATTACTGAAGCAGTATCACAGTTTTATCTCGGACAGCCGGTTAAAAGGATTAAGTATACGCAACCTGAAAATAATTGATAGCAGCACCATTCGTTTGTTCAGCGATATTCTTCGGGGAGTTGGCCGCAATACATTAGATGGCAGCCGTAAAAAGGGTGGCATTAAAGTACATACTATGATGGATGCTTTTAGTGGTGTGGCTGAATTTGTGCGTATGACAGAAGCCCGGGTACATGACCGTAAATTCCTTTACTATATTGATTTGCCGGCCAACAGCTTCATAGTCTTTGATAAAGCCTACAATCTTTACAGCCAGTTTGACAAGTGGACGAAAAAAAAGATATGGTTTGTAACCCGCATGAAAGATAATGCGGTGTATCATGTGACCAAGGTACTGCTGGATAATACAAAAAAGAAAAACCCAAAGGGAGTTATAAAAGAACAACTCATCACCGTAGGTTATAAAAATGCAGATGGCAATACCATCAGGGTTAAGCTGCGCCGGATCACCTTTATTGCCGATGACGGTAAACAATATATTTTCCTTACCAACAACCTTACACTTGCTGCATCACAAGTAGCATTGATTTATAAATGCAGGTGGATGATAGAATTGTTATTCAAGCAGATAAAACAAAACTTTCCACTGCGTTATTTTTGGGGCAACAGTGAAAATGCTATTAAAATGCAGGTGTACTGTGTTTTAATAGCACAGCTGCTAATGGTAGTTATCAGAAAAAAAGCTGCTACAAAAAAATCATTTGCAAACATGATAACAGTAGTAAGACTACATCTGATGAGTTATGTAGAGTTGTTTGAGTTTATTAAAGACACCTACAAAGCATGGAGAAAATCACACAATGCACCTAATGCTTTTATTACTTAAAATACGATAGCCCAACTACCCCATTTTTTGAAACAAAGTATTTTTGCCTGTAACCTTTAACTGTTAAAGATTATAGAGCATTTTATGCTATTTTTAGTCGGACAATAATGATAGTTTTACTTTATAAATTTCGCTAATAACTATATTTTAAGAAGACATGTTTATATTCTTTACTTTTTAGTAAATCGCATCGTGGCAATATCACCCATTATAAAATTGAGTGTGTTACCATCACTAACTGCCCAGCTGTTTACTTTTTGCAGGGTTTGCAAAAAAACAATTTCGCCGTCGCCAGTGCACATCATCCTTGTCATAGCCATCGGATCGGCAAAACTTATTTTATTGCCTTCAACTTTTAAAGGGCCGCTAAAACTATTACAACTGCTATTGCCGCTTAAAGTTTTATTGGCCACATCGAATGTAATGGTGGGCTTTTTGTTGGGATATAAACCATCAAAAGCAATGCGTGACCCTGTTATATAATTCAGCTCCCACGTGCCATTTAGTTTTGACATGTCATTCATTGAAGTGGCTGTTTTTTTTGAGCTATTACATGCTGTAAATAAACAGCAACTGATAATTAAACCGAAGAAATTTCTTTTCATAAAAAAATTTTAATTATAATGATTGAAGTTAAATTGTCCTTTTTACGATTCTATCTTTTATCAAATTCCAAGATTTTTAAAAATCTGTGCGTAAGTAGGATTATTGGCATCAAGCTGCTTTAATTTTATCCCTGCTTCCGTTGCCTTTGCTATATCATTTGACTGAAGGTATACAATGGTAAGTGCATAATACAATTCAGGGTTTGAGGGACTTATAACAATACCTTTTTGCAAAACCGTTGCTGCCTCCTTAAATTTTTTATTACCATTTAGAAACAGTCCATAATTATAATATAACCTTGGGTTGGTAGATTTTAATTGCACCGCTTTAGCAAATGACTCTTCTGCCGCAGGCTTATTGTTTAATTCATTATAAAGCAATGCCAAATTATAATAGATACGTTCGTTTTTGGGATCAATGTTTACAGCGCTTTTTAACACCAACAAAGCCTGATCATTCTTTCCCTGTGCATTATAGGCAGATGATAAATTAAGCCTTGCATAGTTCATCAAACTGTCTTTTTTTAGTCCACGTAAATAAAAATTTTCTGCATTAAAATAGTCTTTTTGCTGAAGGTAATGATCTGCAATCATAAGGTTACCTACTGAAAAATCGGCCTGGTAAAAAAGATAATTTTGCAATTCGTTATGTGCCGATGTGTAAAGTTGTGTATATTCCGCAGGAATCTGCTGCTCAGGGATGGTGCTGTAAAGATCGGCTGCAGCAATACGCACAGCCCTTACTTTATCGCCAAGCAGGGGCCCTGTAGCATCTATCCAGCTTTGTGGTTGAAAATTTGCCAAACTTCTTAATGCCCTATAGCGGGTTTGCGGATCTGTATTGCTCAAACAATTTATCAATGCCTGTAAACTATTTGGTGTTTGTATATTACCGAGATAGTTTGCCGCAGTTGCTTTTATGATGTTGGGTACAGCCGTATCACTTAACAGTTTTAGCAAGTGCGCTTCACTGTTTTCATCTGATTTACTACCCGGAATAAGGTCATCAGCAAAATGATATTTGCGGGTGGGGCCATACCATTTTGATACCGCATCTGCTGCCCATTGCGCTGTTCTGTTATTATGGCAATTGGTACAGGCATTAGGCGTTCCATATTTCACAGAAAGATCTGGCCGTGGCACCCTAAAACTATGATCATGCCTCAGGTCATTTCCCATAAAAAGTTTGGAGGGCATGTGGCAACTGATACACTCCGATGCCACCACTCCGGCAGCATGAAAAGTATGTGTTGGTTCATCATATTTTTTTCCATGGCATTGCAAACAGGTTTGGTTGCCACCCATTATTAATTTTGTTGAATGCGGATTATGGCAGTTGCTGCATTTTATACCACGCCGAAACATTTTACTTTGCAAAAAAGAAGTATAAATATAATCTTCATCATTAACCTGGCCATCGGCATAAAAATGTTCTGTAGTCGGTATTTCAGGAATATAATTATCCATTATCTCGCCGCTTTGTACAAGTGAGGCACTAATATCCGCCTTACGGGCATGGCAGGGTGCACATGCATTGATTTGTGCTATCTGGCCTGTATTACTGCCTAAAACAAGATAACTTCCCGCAACCTTATTTCCTTTTTTATACTCATCGCCATTAACAAAATCAATATGCAGTTTACCAGCACCATGACAACTCTCACAACTAACATTTATCACGCTGTAAGTGGTGGCATAAATATCAGCATCAGTATTATAATTTTTCTGCAAATTGGTACTATGGCAGGACGCACACATGGTGTTCCAGTTTTGTGCATTGCCCGTCCAGTGCAGCCAGTCGTGCGAAGCAATTTTTTGTCCGGCATACTGGTTAAACCATTTTTTTTGTTTGGTATCCCAGCTAAGTCTTGGCACCTGCATGCGCCCTCCCGGAAATTCAACCAGGTATTGTTGCAGTGGCTTATATCCAAAAATAAACTTTACAGCATAATCATGATTTTTACCATCATCGCCCTCGGTATTGATAAAAAACTTTCCCTCCTTTTTAAAAAAACGGCTGGTGACACCATCAGCAGTAAAACTAACATTGTTAAAATCTCCTTTTACGGTAGAATCGTTTGGTGGCTGCATTGCCATAAAGTGATCAGATTGTAACCATTGATGATACTCATTATTATGGCAGCTTTTGCAGGCCTGTTCGCCCACAAATTCATTGGCGGTAGTTTGTACCAAATTATTTTTTGCTTCTTTGGGTTGGCATCTCTCTAAAATAACTGTTCCCAAAAAAACGAAGAGTACAATGGCAAATGTTATTATTATCGGGTATCTTCTATTCATAATCAATTGTGTTTTCAAAGATAAATAAACCAACGGCATATTTGCCAATAAAAAAATTGTTTAAAATGATTGTGCCAAGGCAGTTTCTGCGCATAGGCGTTATGTTTAGCAAATACTTATTCACTTTATTTACGGTAGCAGTTGAAGATAATGGCCGAAACCAATACTGTTTCTTTTGAAGAATAATAACGGCTACCCTTGATTGGGCCTCGATTGGTCCCTGCCCCGCAAGAAGGTTCCCACCAACCACTTATTGCAAAGTAAGGTTTCACACAAAGAACGCAAAGGATACAAAGTTCACCAAGGGTATCGATGATAATGTTTTGTTTGTGTTCTTTGTTCCCGTTATTCCCTTTGTGTGAAATCAATTTTATTAATTATACATTTGCCTTGCAGCATATTTTAAACCTTAAATAATATGGAATCTCCTGATTCAACGGCATCAAATTATAATTTTGAAAAAATAGTCGATATTATTATACGTTTAGGGGCATTATTTTT
>JAYVZR010000264.1:0-4696 GCA_043783135.1 Ferruginibacter sp.
ATTTTTTGTTTAATACCTCATCCGTAAATACCTGCTTTACCATTTGCTGGCAATCATCAAAAGTGCCGGTAACTTCCAGTGCATGAATATTTTTTCCAAGAGTAGTTAATTGTTTTTCCTGTACAGAACTTACTTTACCAGACGGATATAATATCACTACTTCTACCCCATCTACCTCGTAAAAACCATTGGCAACCGCTCCTCCTGTATCACCAGATGTTGCGACCAATACGGTTACCTTTTGTTTAAGCCCCTTTACAAAATAACCAAGACAACGGCTCATAAACCTTGCACCAATATCTTTAAAAGCCAGTGTAGGGCCATGATACAGCTCCAGCGAAAAAATAGCCTCTGTTACTTTAACCAAAGGAATATCGAAATTAATTGTTTCGCTTACTATGCGCCGCAATTCTTCTTCAGGCATTGCTGTTGCCACATAAGGCTTTATTACCTGGTAAGCAATTTCTTCGTTGCTATAGGAGTTGATATTTTCTATTAAGTCTTTTGAAAAAACAGGAACTTGTTCTGGAAAATACAAACCCTTATCCGGCGCCTGTCCATTAATGGTCGCTTGTTTAAAATCAACTTTGGGTGATTGGTTATTGGTACTGTAGAATTGCATTCTTTAAAGGTGTGGGCTTTTCTTTGTTATGTATTGATAAATGATGAGTTATGTGTATTCCTGTCATGATTAAAATAGCTAATAAATTTTATGGTTACTATTCATGGTGAAAGCATTATCAATTATTAATTATAGTTACGCCTGTTTGATTGATAGTAGTAACATAAGAATGGTAATCCAAACCTATCCGGTTGTAAATTTCTTTCATTACGCTTTCTACTTTTATCGCCGTAGGCTCATCTTTACTCAACATAAAAATAGAGGGCCCCGAACCGGAAATACCACCACCCAATGCACCAGCTTCTTTACATTTCAATTTCACCTCATCAAAACCAGGTATTAAAATACTTCTTACTGGTTCAATGATAACATCTTCTAAAGAACGGCCTATCAGGTCAAGGTCGTTTTGCATGAACCCTGCTACCAGTCCGGCTATATTGCCCCATTGCCTGATGGCATCTTTTAATAAAACCTCTTTACGTAAAATCTGGCGGGCATCTGAAGTACGCACTTCTATTTGTGGGTGTACAATGGTTACAAATAATTTTGGGGAAGGAATGGGTATAATATCCAACGGATAAATGCTGCGTAATAAAGTAATGCCTCCATAAATACAGGGTGCTATATTATCTGCATGTTTTACACCTGATGCAACTTTTTCTCCAAACATAGCAAAACGTACAAGGTCTTGTTTTGAAAAGAAATTTCCTAATAAATGATTCGCACCAACTACAGCGCCAGCCGCACTGGCCGCACTGGAACCGATACCACTACCGGGTTTTATTTTTTTATGAATAGTAACTTCAAAGCCGGTATTACCGGGCAGTTCGTTCAGCATTTCTACTAACGGAGCACCGGCCGTATTTTGAGCAGGGTTTAACGGTAACGGATAGCCGTCAGCACTTATGATGATAATTTTCTTTTCTTCCAGTAACCTTATTTCCATTAAGTCATTGGGTTCGTGCAGGCACATGCCCAATACATCAAAACCACAAACTAAATTGGCCACTGTTGCAGGAGCCAAAACCTGTACGCCCCTATTCTCTAAAGGGGAACCATTATGTTTTACACTTTGTTGTTTTGTTTCACCTTGTTGTTCATTCATATACTTGCTGTTTGCTGCTTCTAGTAGGGAGACTATACTCTTGATACTTTTATAATATCGCCAAACACACCCGATGCAGTTACATCAGCACCTGCACCTGCACCTTTTATTACCAATGGCTGTTCTGTATAACGGTCTGTATAAAAAAGTACAATATTATCCTTACCATATAAATGATACAGGTCATGCTGAGGGCCAATATGCTGTAACCCTACCGATGCCTTTCCATTTTCAAAAGAGGCGACAAATTTTAATTTATCAGCTCCGGCTTTTTTATACAAATCTTTAAAATGTTCTTCATGCTCTTCCATTGATTTATAGAAATCATCTACAGAACCAACCATACAGGCGGCCGGCATAAAAGAATTGTTGGCAATATTTTCCATCTCAATCACATTGCCTGCTTCACGGGCCAATATCATTATTTTTCTCATAACGTCTTTTCCGCTTAAATCCAATCGTGGGTCCGGTTCTGTATACCCTTCATCCTGTGCCTGTTTTACAATAGTGGCAAAACTTTTTTTACCATCATAATTATTAAAAACAAAATTAAGGGTGCCGCTTAGCACAGCCTGTATATTATTTATTTTATCACCACCACGCAATAAATCATTTAGTGTACCGATAATTGGTAAACTTGCTCCCACATTGGTTTCAAAAAGAAATTGTGCATTAAATTCCCTTGAAAGGTTTTTTAATTTTTTATAATAATCGTAACTGCTTGAACAGGCTATTTTATTGCATGCCACTACAGAAATACTTTTTTGCAATAACTGTTCATAACATTTGGCTACCATTTCACTGGCGGTAACATCTGCAAAAACGGCATTACGCAAATTCTTTGATTGAATCTTTTCAATGAATTGCTGCATATTCATAGTTTCGCCATCCTTCAATAATAAATCTCTCCAATGTTTTAAATCAATACCCTCATCCTTAAAGAGCATTTTTTTGCTATTGCCTAAACCAACAACATTTATTTTTAAATGCAGGTTTTGCAAAAGGTATGGCTGTTGTTGCAGAATTTGTGCTACCAGTTTACCGCCCACATTACCTACACCAGCAATAAAAAGATTGATCTCTTTATAAACCGTTTCAAAAAATTCTTCATGCAAAACATTGATGGCTTTTTTTACATCCCTTGCTGCCACCACCGCAGATATATTTCTTTCTGAAGACCCTTGTGCTATGGCTCTTACGTTTACTCCATTTCGCCCAAGGTTACCAAACATTTTGCCGCTAATACCGGGATGGCTTTTCATATTATCGCCTACCAACGCTACTATGGCCAGCCCCTTTTCTACCACAATCGGATCAACTTTTTTTGTTTCTATTTCATAAGCAAAAGACTCATCAATTATTTTCTGTGCATCATCAGCATTTGCTTCATCAATGCCTACACATATTGAATGCTCTGAAGAACTTTGCGTGATTAGAATTACATTGATTTTTTTAAGCGCCAATGCCTCAAATAATCTTTTAGAAAATCCAGGTATCCCGACCATGCCGCTTCCTTCAAGACTTAATAAGGCGATGCTGTTAATACTTGAAATACCTCTTATGCTATTGCCATTGATATGCGATAGCTTTTCAATAACAGTACCGTTATCCTGCGGTGCAAAAGTATTTTTTATCCAGGTTGGTATGCCCTTGCTGCTTACGGGTTGTATGGTTGGCGGATAAATTACTTTGGCGCCGAAATGAGAGAGTTCCATTGCTTCCTGGTAAGATATATGAGGAATGATTTTTACATTAGTAACCAACCTCGGATCTGCCGTCATCATACCAGATACGTCTGTCCATATTTCTAAAACATTTGCGTTTAAAGCAGCGGCAACAATAGCCGCAGTATAATCTGACCCTCCCCTGCCCAGCGTTGTGCTGGTACCGTTAGCATCGGATGCAATAAAGCCGGGCATTATAAATAAAGATGCCGCGGATGCGGTAAAATATTCCGTTATTTTTTTATTGGTAACTGCAAAGTCAACTGCAGCTGCGCCAAAATTGGTATTGGTAGTAATGAGTGCTGCTGCACTTACCCATTCGCATTGTATATCGTCTGTATTTAATTTGGCAGCAATTATTTTAGAAGATAAAATTTCTCCATAACTGACAATCCTGTCTTTAGTCCGCTCTGACAATTCTTTTAATAAAAAAATTCCGTTACAGATGTCTTCAATTTCGTTGCATAATGTTTTTACCAAACTTAGTATAGCACTTTGATGCAGGATGCTGATAAGCTCTTTTACTGTGGTAAGATGCCGTAATTCTGCCTCGTGTAATTTTTCTTTATACGCTTCATTGCCACCAGCAGCAAGTTGGCTGCATTGTAATAAAATATCCGTTATTCCGCCTAATGCCGATACTACAATAATTGTTTTATCCTGTTTAACTTTCTCTTTTACAATAGCAATTACTTTATTAATATTTTCTGCGTTGGCTACTGAACTTCCTCCAAACTTTAAAACCTGCATTTTTTGTAATTAAATAGGTGATGTGAAATACAGCTTATATATTTCATTAAATGAAAAACAGCTGATTTGCCCAAAGGTAATATGAAAGTTTGCAACCCTTAACGGGTTGTACCTGCTGTAAAAATAGTGGTACCGATGGCCGATATGACCATAGCCTTTTTAGAAGAGATAATATATAATTTCGATTGTACCACTTTTGCAAGCGCTAAATTAAGTAAATAATTGTAAATGTGGCAAAGGATTTGAAACTTTTTAAGTATTTTCATGCTTTCTAATTATTGCTGCCAGCTTTAATACATTTTCCTTAATATTTATTGAATATGGATCATCAGTCATCTACAGGCTTGGAGCATTTTAAAAATTTAGTTGGAATAAAATTTCAACTATACAATAGCCTCTTTACCTCCCTCCCCTTTCACCGTATTGAAAAAACGGGGATACTTTTATCGCTGCTACAAAATAATTGTGAAGAAGGGTACCGTAAAAAACAAAGCC
>JAYVZR010000265.1:0-12391 GCA_043783135.1 Ferruginibacter sp.
CCAATGGTATTAGAGCAGTTGCCTATCATGCCGGTTTGGATAGTAAGTTAAGAGCTGACCGGCAGGATCTTTTTTTAAATGAAGATGTGCAGGTAATAGTGGCCACTATTGCATTTGGAATGGGTATTGATAAACCGGATGTTCGTTTTGTGATACATTATAACATCCCAAAATCTATTGAAAATTATTACCAGGAAACAGGACGTGCAGGAAGAGACGGCATGGAAGGGAAATGTATCTTATACTACAGCCACAAAGATGTTGCTAAGCTGGAACACCTGATGAGAGATAAACCCCTTAGCGAAAGGGAAGTAGGTGCACAGCTTATTAATGAAACAGTAGCCTATTGTGAAAGTTCTGTTTGCCGCAGAAAAATATTGTTGAATTATTTTGGTGAAGCGTATGATACGCCGCAATGCGTTAATAAAATGTGCGACAATTGTAATAATCCTAAAGAATTAATAGAGGCAAAAACAGAAGCCCTGCAGGTATTAACTGTTGTAAAAGGATTAGATGAACAGTTTACTATGGATTACCTGATGCATATTTTACGGGGTAAGCCAAACCCGAAAGTAAAAATGTTCCGGCACGATGAAAAAGAATTTTTTGGTATTGGAAAAAGCAAGGATGAGCATTTCTGGAATTCAGTAATGCGCCAGATGTTGCTGGACAGGTTGATGCAGAAAGATATTGAAGATTATGGTGTTTTAAAAATTACTAAGAAAGGGCAGGCCTTTATAAAGAAACCGGTATCTTTTAAAATAATACTAAACAATTTATTTGAAGAAGCAGATTCAGACGATGATGAAGCCGCTCCTGATGCATCAATAACCATAGCAGCAGATCAAAAGTTAATAGAGTTGCTAAAAGAATTACGCAAAAAAGTGGCCAAAGAAAAAAACTTGCCCCCTTTTGTTATTTTTCTAGAAGGCAGTTTAGAAGATATGGCTACTATGTATCCTACCACCATTGAAGAATTGGAAAAATGCCAGGGAGTAAGTAAAGGAAAAGCAATACGGTATGGCAAAAAATTTGTGGACCTTATCGTAGAATACATTGGCGAAAATGAAGTAGAAAGGCCAGATGATTTTGTGATGAAAGGCGTGGTAAACCGAAATAATAATAAGATTTTTATCATTCAGAATGTAGATAAAAAAATTCCGCTGGAAACCATTGCAAAAACAAAGGACCTTAGTATTGATGAATTACTGGAAGAAATGGAAACCATTGTTGCAAGCGGAACGAAACTAAACCTCGATTATGCTATTAATGAACTGGTAGATGAATATGAGCAGGAAGAAATTATTGATTATTTTAAGGCCTGCGAAACAAGCAGCCTGCAGATAGCACAGGAAGAATTAGCAGACAGCAGCTTTACCTGGGAACAACTGAAGATAATGCGGATAAAATTTTTAAGTGTATATGGTAATTAATCGAAGTATTAAATAAAAAAACCGAAGTATGATTCTTCGGTTTTTTTATGCTGTTAATTAAGTCAGATTACAGCAGCATCTCATTTTAAATTCTTAATTTCCCATTTTAGCAATATCGTCAAAAAAAATTTATGTAAATGAATCGTAAAAGTAGATATTACTTACAAAAGATTTTATTGCCTTTTAATGTAAGCCGCACAAAAGAAATTGTAAAAGTTAATCCCACCAGGGTTCCCGTTCGTGAAGAAGCAAGGGATATTAAAATATATGTATTTGATTATGATAAAATAACTGTTGAAGAAAGAAAACTAGGCCATATTACAGAATGTTATCCCTACCTGAATGATAATAAATTTACCTGGATAAATGTAGATGGCATCCGCAAATCGGATGTAGAATCTTTATGTAATTATTATGGTGTTCACCCGCTGATACAGGAAGATATACAAAGCATTGGCCAGCGGCCTAAAATGGAGGAAATTGAAAATGTATTGTTCTGCATTTGCAATATGCTTTTTTACAACGACAAATTATATAAAGTTGAACATGAGCAAATCAGCATTGTACTGGGTAAAAATTTTGTACTTAGTTTTCAAGAGGAAGCAGACAAAGATGTATTTAACCCGATAAGGGACAAATTAAAAGTAGCTGCCAGCAAATTACGCCAGAGCGGGCCTGACTATTTATGCTACACCATGCTGGATTTGATAGTGGATAATTATTTTTTAGTGATGGAAAAACTGGGGGAAAGAATTGAAAATATAGAAGAAGAAATACAAAACAGCGCCAACAGCAGCGCATTGGCAAAAATAAATTTACTGCGCAAAGAAATGATTATACTTAAAAGAAGCATTGCCCCTGTGAGGGAAGTAATCAACGGATTTATAAGAACAGAAAGTCATTTAATTGATGACCGGACACTAAAATATTTTAAAGATGTATACGACCATATCATACAGGCAAATGACCTTTCAGAAAACTATCGCGATATTACGATGAACCTTCAGGACCTTTATTTGAATAATGTAAACCTGCGCATGAACGAAGTAATGAAAGTGATGGCAATAGTAACCTGTTTACTTGCACCTGCTACTGTTATTGGAGGGATATTCGGAATGAACTTTGAAAAAATTCCCTGGTTAAATAATGACAAGGGCTTTTATGCTGCAGTGGCAGCTATGCTTATTATTCCAATCTGGATGCTGATTATGTTTAGAAAAAAAGGCTGGTTTTAATTTATACAATTTTATTAACCGCATCAATTGCTTTTTGCAGGCGTTCATTATAATTACCACTGATTTCTATCCATGGCACCTGCTGGTTTACCATAATATCTTTATAATGATTATATAGTTTTTTCCTGGAAATTAAATCAGGGTATTCCCTGAATTGATCTGCTACCCAGGGCAAATCAATATTGCATAACAGGTACAGATCATATTTTCTGTCGACAATTGTATTCAAAATCCAATAATGGCATTTGTCAAATACAAATTCACACCAAACTTTCATTACATACATGTCTGTATCAATAAAAACCAGGCTATCTTCAGCGCCTTTGATATCTTGTATAATCAACTCCTCGCCATTAATTTGACCTTCGGCAATATCAAGCAAATTTTCAAAGTTATACTTACCTCCGTTATTTAATAAATACTCACGGGCATATTCTTTTACCCAACTGGTTTTATAATAGTCAGATAATTGTTGGCACAAAGTAGTTTTACCTGTACTCTCCGGACCTATGATTACAATTTTTTTCAGCATTGTTATTTTTTATGCCATAGAGGTTTTGACTTTAATACTTTTTTATATACAGCGCAGGATTCATCGTGGGCTCCGGGTAAATACCCTGTACTTAGTAAAAATTCGTTTACAATTTCACCACCGGTAAAGCGCAATGTTTTTTTAAAAAGTGTTGTCCACTCTTCTCTGCTTTTAGGATAATACTGCGCCAGCCAATTTTTAAAAGACCCAAATTCTTTTTGCAGTAAAAGAATGGTTTTAGCATTTTCAATGGCAGCTTGTATTTTAAGCCGGTTACGAATGATACCAGCATCATTTAATAAACGTTCTACATCTTTTTCCGTATAGGCTGCAACTTTCTTTATATTAAAGTTGTGATAGGCTTTTCTAAAAGTTTCCTGCTTTTTTAAAATGGTCGTCCAGCTTAGGCCTGCCTGGTTTATTTCCAATATCAGCCGGCAAAACAGTTCATTATCATCCTCAATAGGAAAACCATACTGATTATCGTGATATTCTTTGTGAACATTTTGCTCATCAGCCTTCATTAAATAAATGGCCTGGCAATAAGTAGCCGGTTTAATCATGTGTGCAAATTTAGTGTGCTGTTTTTTTTCTTTTTAACCATTCAAATAATCCGGCAAAAGCCATAATTAAAAGTACTACATAATATATACTGGTAAAAACATAATGCTTTACAAAATATAAAGGTATTGAAGCAATATTGGTCGCTATCCACCAATACCAGCTCTCTACTTTTTTCTTTGTCATCAACAACATTCCGGTAAAGGCCGTTGCTGAAGCAAAGGCATCGGCCCATGGAATAGCACCCGGTGCAAAATCTTTTTTTAAATAAACAAGGGCAAAATATATCGCCCCATAAAAAACTGCAAAAAAACAAAGATGCTGCAGCCATTCTTTTTTAGAAGCCGCGGTTATTTGTAAAACCGGGTGTTGTTGCTGGTCTTTTTTTGCCCACAGTAACCAGCCGTATATACTCATCACAGTGTAGTAAATATTTACACTGGCTTCTCCTAACAACCCTCCTTTAAAACTTAAATAAATATAAATAATAGTATTTATTAACCCGGTTGGATAAACCAGGATATTTTCTTTACGGCTAAACCAAACGCTGGCAATACCCATCAATACGCCCACATATTCATACCAGGTTGTGTGGTTAATATCTGTAATAAACTGCTGGTATATTTCTGTAAAATTCATATCTGTTATTAAAGCCGTCAATTTATAACATTATCTTTAAATGAAAACAACGATTAAAAAAACAGGTACATGATAAAAAATATTAGTTTAATAATAATGATCATTTTTTACCTGTTGGCCGGCATAAATCATTTTTTACATCCTGAAGGGTATTATGCATTAATTCCTCCTTATTTCCCTTTTCATCATTTTATAAATAAAGTAAGTGGATTAGGTGAAATTATTTTTGGCACTATGCTAATATTTGCTTCAACAAGAAAAAAGGGAGCCATCGGTATTATCGTCTTGCTGATTCTTTTTATTCCCGCTCATATTTATATGATACAAAAAGGTGGTTGTATGAGTGAACAAATGTGTATACCAGCATGGGCTGCATGGGTACGTTTATTTCCTTTGCAATTTATATTGATGGCGTGGGCCTGGTGGCATAGAAAATAAAAAGCATCCTTACCGGATGCTATGATTATTATAAAAAAATTCTTTCACTTCTTTGTTAAATATTATTTACTCAGCTTCTGCCACTACCTCTTTTACTTCTGGAATCATTCTTTTCATCATTCCTTCAATACCTGCTTTTAACGTAATCATCGAAGAGGGGCAACCACTGCAACTTCCCTGCAACATCAGGTTTACTTTTCCATCTTCATAACTTTTAAATTGTATGGCGCCGCCATCCATTTCAACAGCAGGCTTTACATAATTTTCCAATAACTCTTTAATACGTTTTACCACATCGTCGTCATCTGCACTTACCTCGTTGCTGCTTTCGCTCTTCATATTGGCTACTGCTTCTTCATTCACCACAACCTTTCTTTCTTCCAGGTATTCTTTTAAAAATAGTTTGATGGCGGGAATAACGTCCTGCCAATCATCTGTATCGGTTGTTTTTGTAAGTGTAACAAAATTGCTGGCTATAAAAACAGATTTAATAAAAGGGAATGTAAACAACTCCTGCGCCAGTGGCGAAGCTGCTGAGGTTACTTCATCCTGAAAGTCGATACTTTTTCCTGGATATAATAATTTGTTGGCTACAAATTTCATTGTCTCGGGGTTAGGCGTCATTTCTGTATAAATGCTGATAACCGGATTGCCTGTCTTAATCATAAAATGTATTTAAATATTTCGATGCAAATATAACAATATACAGTAACAATGCCTTGCTTTGACCATTTGTGACTGTTGAGGTGATGCAATAATTTCCAATTTCGCAAATGGTAAACATTCTTCAACCCTGTAAATACTTTTTACTCTAAAATCCTCAACTTGGCATAGTTGAGCATTATCTTCTTTTCACCATTTAATTCAAATTGCACTGTTGCTATTGGGTTATGTGCCGCCCCTTCCATTTTTATTACGTCGCCAAAACCAAATTTCAGGTGTTCCACTTTTTGTCCGGGTTGTAAATTACTGGTATCACTCGCTGTAAAATCAGCGGTAGGCGTATGCTCCTTTGTTTGTGGCCTGGTGGGTATTAAATAAGCAGGCTTGCTCTTTTCTTCTTTTTTAAAAGGGTTTTCATGGGTTTTATAACTGTTGCCGCCCGCGCCCATTTTATCAAAGGAACTACCGCCCCAGTTATTGGCATGCCCGCCCTGGTTGCGGATACCGCCACCTGCAAAACTTTTGTCAATAAATTCTTCCGGCATTTCATCTATAAACCTGCTTGGTTCATTTTGCTGCAATTGCCCAAAGCGGTAACGGGCATTGGCATAGGTTAACCAGAGTTTTTTCTTGGCCCTTGTTATGGCCACATAAAATAACCTGCGTTCTTCTTCCAATTCTTCCCTGGTATTAATGCTCATTGCATTCGGAAACAGGGTTTCTTCCAGGCCTCCTACAAATACGCAACTAAATTCCAAACCTTTTGCTGCGTGTATGGTCATAAGCTTTACACTGTCTGCATCATCTTTATCATTATCCGTATCTGTCAGCAATGTTATTTGCTGCAGGTAACTGCCTAAACTTTTATCGCCCACTTCTCCATCTTCTTCGTTCATGGGCGTTTCAGTAAATTCCTTGATAGAGTTTAATAACTCCTGTGTATTCTCATACCTCGCTAAACCTTCGGTGGTTTTATCATTAAATAATTCCTTTACTATACCTGTACTTTTACCAACAATAATGGCCAGGTCGTAAGCATTTTTTTTAACCAATTCGCTCTGGAACATCTTTATCATCAGCACAAAATTATTGATGGCTTCCAGTGTGCCTGCCTTATAGCCAAAAGCCGAAGCTGTGGTCAATACTTCCCATAGGGTGATATTATTTTCGTTGGCGCTGAGCACGGCCCTGTCCATACTGGTTTTACCAATGCCTCTTGCCGGATAATTTATAATTCTTTTCAAAGCCTCTTCATCCTGGGGATTTACTACCAGCCGCAGGTAAGCAATAAAATCTTTTACTTCTTTACGTTGATAAAAAGACAAGCCTCCATAAATACGATAAGTAATATTCATTCGCCGAAGGCTTTCTTCATAAGCACGGCTTTGTGCATTGGTGCGGTATAAAATAGCAAACTCATTATTAAAATAATGGTTGCGTAGTTTTTCTTCCTTAATGGTATCGGCAACATATTTTCCCTCCTCATTATCTGTAGCTGTGCGTACCAATTTTATTTTGTCGCCTGTGCCATTATCGGTCCATAGTTTTTTTGGTAACTGATTTTTATTGTTGCCGATAATTTCGTTGGCAACATTCAAAATACTTTTTGTACTGCGGTAATTCTGCTCCAGCTTTACCACTTTTACGTCATCGTAATCCTTTTCAAACTGCAGTATATTTTCAATAGTGGCTCCACGAAAGCTATAAATACTTTGTGCATCATCGCCCACTACACAAATATTTTCATGCATGGCGCCCAATAATTTCATTATCTCGTACTGAGAGGTATTGGTATCCTGGTATTCATCTACCATTATGTATTTGAATTTGCGCTGGTATTTACTCAATGCATCAGGATGATTTTTTAATAACAGGTACATTTTAAATAACAGGTCATCAAAATCCATTGCCCCGTTTTTAAAACAACGGTTGGCATAAGCAGCATATATCTTACCAGTCATGGGGCGGTTGGCCCTTGCATCTTCCTGCTGAATAATGGGGTCATTGCTATATTCTGCGGGGCCGATTAAACTATTTTTTGCACTGGAAATCCTGTTGTAAACCGTGTTTGGTTTGTAATAAGCAGGGTCAAGCTCCAGTTCGCCCAATACTGTTTTTATTACACTCTTCGCATCATCAGTATCGTAAATAGTAAAATTATTAGGATAGCCGATCTTGTTAGCTTCTGCCCTTAAAATTCTTGCAAAAACACTATGAAAAGTGCCAATGTACAAATTACGGGCTTCTGAATTGGCCAACACTTTCTCAACCCTTTCCTTCATTTCTTTGGCAGCTTTATTGGTAAAAGTCAGCGCAAGAATATTAAAAGCATCAATATTATGTGCGCCCATAAGGTGGGCAATACGGGTGGTAAGCACTTTGGTTTTGCCACTTCCGGCACCTGCAATAATAATAATCGGCCCGTCTTTATGCAGCACCGCTTCCTTTTGTGGTTCATTCAATTCGTCTAAATAATTCCGCATAGGGCAAAGTTAAGCATAGAGTTTTGGCCAAGGGTTAGTGTGGGCAAATATTTATATGCTAAAAAGCCGGTGAGTTAAAATAATTTTGATTTTAGCAGGTGCTATTTTTATTGAGGCCGTTGTTTAAGAAAAAACAATTTTATACAGCAAAGACCCGTCAACAATTTTAAGGGCCGTGCAAAAACTAACACTTTGTGGTATTGATGGTACCAATAAACTGTCGTCTATTTGTATAGTTCAAATATGAGTGCGACCTTTTTTGTTGCCCAAAGAATAAAATTTTTGCCCGTTTTCCATCCGACTACACCTTTTGAGGGATATTAATTAAGCTTTCTCATAATGAACACCCCCGCCTTGGTTTTCTCAGGGCGGGGGATTTTTTTGGAGATATTGATTTAAGCTTTTACTACCCTAAACCAGTTCTAAAAATGGCTTTACTTAAGATAAACTAAAAATTTTACTAAAATAAAACTAAAAATATTAGTGTTAATAAAAGAAAGTAATTATCTTTGAACTCCTGTATATTTTTACAGCGTAAAACCAGATACATCACTTACAAAACAAAAGACAATGAGCAACACTAACGCAGAAAAATTAAAGGCACTTAAATTAACAATGGACAAAATCGATAAAGATTTTGGTAAAGGATCGGTAATGATAATGGGCGATAAACCCCATGTAGAACAGGAAGTAATATCAACAGGATCTTTAGGATTAGATGTGGCATTAGGCATTGGCGGTTTACCCAAAGGAAGAGTGATAGAAATATATGGCCCGGAAAGTAGTGGTAAAACAACCATCGCTACGCATGTAATTGCAGAATCGCAGAAAAAAGGTGGCATGTGTGCATTTATAGATGCGGAACATGCTTTTGACAGCGCTTATGCGCAAAAGTTAGGAGTGGATATTGATAATTTACTGATCTCTCAACCAGATTATGGCGAACAGGCTTTGGAAATAGCCGACCGTTTAATTTTATCTGGTGCGGTAGATGTAGTGGTGATAGATTCAGTAGCGGCACTGGTACCAAAAAGCGAATTGGAAGGAGAAATGGGAGACAGCAAAATGGGTCTTCATGCAAGGTTAATGAGCCAGGCCCTGCGCAAATTAACAGCTACTATTTCCAAAACAAATTGCTGTTGCATTTTCATTAACCAGTTAAGAGAAAAAATAGGTGTAATGTTTGGCAATCCTGAAGTAACCACTGGTGGTAATGCATTAAAATTTTATTCGTCTGTACGATTGGATATACGCCGCATGGCACAAATAAAAGATGGCGATGAAGCAATAGGTAACAGGGTAAAAGTGAAAGTGGTAAAAAACAAAGTTGCCCCACCTTTTAGAACAGCAGAGTTTGATATTATTTTTGGAGAAGGTATTTCTAAAACAGGCGAAATTATTGATATGGGTGTAGAACTGGGTATTGTACAAAAAAGCGGGAGCTGGTTTAGCTACGATGCCAATAAACTTGGCCAGGGAAGGGATTCGGTAAAACAATTATTGAATGATAATCCTGAAATGGCTAAAGAAATTGAAGCAAAAATAAGGGTTAAAATTGCCGAGATGCAGGCTTCTTAAAACGGTTTTTCTGGGGTTAGTAAATATAGGGCCATTCCGAAAGGAGTGGCTTTTTTGATGTAATTTAAATCCTATGGCTATCGGATATTGCTCACGGTTTTGGCAGGTTGAAACAAAGGTCGAGGCTGAAATGAAAACAGAAAAAAGTGCTGGTCCCGTGGCAAATTTTGGAGGAACCAGTGATGCAATATTGGATGTGGTTTTTGGAAAAGTGAAACTCCTGGAACGTCTGCCTTTTGAACCGTCATCTTCCATGGAAGCTGTTCGAAATCAAAAAGAAGATGTACCTTATGTCTCCAAATATCAACTGTACAAATTTGGCTTTGGATTAAGCTATTAAGTAAATACATTTTCAACCTAAAAATTATTACGATGACGAACAGAAGAAAATTTTTACAACAATCCGGCGCATTTGCTATGGGAGGTCTGTTGCTACCACGGGTTGGTAATGCAGCATCTTTTTTTAACAACAAAGCAGGGATACCTGCAGGCCTTCAATTGTATACATTGGGTGATTTAATGACAACCGATCCAAAAGGAACTTTAGAAAAACTGGCTGTCATCGGTTACAAAGAAATGGAAAGTGCAGGATCGCAAAAAGGAAACTACTATGGTTTTAAACCAAAAGAATTTGCAGCAATGGTTAAAGATGCAGGTTTACATTGGCGTTCTGCACATGTGGGTGGTGCGCCTTTTTCAATGGCCCAGGTTATGAAAATGGCTAAAAACGCAGAGGATTCAGCAAGGATAAAAGCGATGATGGAAAAGCGTAAAGATGCAGTAAAGCCTTTGAACCTAACTGAAAATTACCAGCAACTGGCTGATGATGCTGCAGAAGGAGGAATTAGTTATTTAGTTTGCTCAAGTATTCCGGTAAGCACCATGGATGAAATAAAAACGGCTGTAGATGTTTTCAGCAAAGCTGGTGAAGCGTGTAAAAAGAATAAAGTTCAGTTTGCCTATCACAACCATGTTACGGAATTTGATATGATAGAAAGTAACCGCCCATTTGATTATATTCTTAATAATACCGATAAGGACCTTGTAAAAATGGAACTGGATCTTGCATGGGCAACCAAGGCAAAGCAAGACCCTGTAGAATTATTTAAATTACACCCCAACCGTTACCCATTATGGCACGTAAAAGATCTGGATAAAAACACCATGAATCCTGCAGAGGTTGGATCTGGAGTTGTTGACTTCAAACGGATTTTTGATAATGCCAAAGAGTCTGGAATGAAATACTTTTTTGTAGAGCAGGATCAGGCTCCGCAGCCAATACAAAATGTTACAAATAGTTATAACTATTTAAATAAATTGTTGCATAGTTAGTGGGATAAACTTTCAGTATCGGGGGTCAACTGTTGATTATGAACAACAATTTTAAATGATAAAACCCATTCATGCGGCACGAATGGTTTACATTAAAAACACGCTATATGATAAGTACTGATAAAACCAGCAAACCGCAAAACATTCTAAGAATTCTTCTTGGTTCATTTATGATATTGGCTGCCATTGGGCATTTGACATTTTCACGGGCGGAATTTCAAGCCCAGGTTCCAAATTGGATACCTTTGAGTAAAGACCTGGTGGTGATTATGTCCGGCATTATTGAATTAGGATTTGGATTGGCGATGATTTTTTGGAGAAAGGAAAGAATCAGGGTTGGAATTGCATTGGCAGTATTTTACTTACTAATCTTTCCTGGAAATATTGCTCAATATATTAATCATATAAATGCATTTGGGTTAGATAGTGATCAGGCAAGATTGATTCGGCTCCTTTTTCAACCTGTATTAATATGGTGGGCATTGTGGTCAACAGGTGCGCTAAAAATGATTTTCAGAAAGGGCATTAATCCCTAAACCCAAGTTACACATTATCAATACATTGATATTGATTACAGATAATAATTACATTGCGATATTATTTTAAACAACAAAAGTTGCCTTTTGATAAAAGGCAACTTTTTAAATAAGGATGTTGTTAATTAAGAAATTTGAATTAACCTTGGTGGCTTTTGTTTTGCTTCCTCTTTCTTGGAGATGAGAAGATGCAGTAAACCATTCTCATACTTCGCCTGAATCTTGTCAATATCCACTACATTTTTCTGCAAGTTGAAACTCCTTGGAAAGATTGATAACTGAATTCCTTACGGGAATAACGTTCAGCTTCCCTTTCCTCTTTTTGATGGGTTCTTTCGGAACTGATGATAAGATTGTTTCCATCAAGTTCAACTTTGAAATCCTTTTTAGTCATTCCGGGTGCAGCTACTTCCACTTCATAATTCTCTGCAGTTTCTTTAATGTTAACCGCAGGAACTGCCGTATCAGTGTCTGAGAAATTTGAGTTCCCCCAATTGAACAAATCCTGATTAAAAAAATCATCAAAAAGCACAGGCAATGGATTTAACAAATTTCCATTTCTTTTTACTAATGTCGTAATTACCTCCTTTTAAAATGGTTGAAAATTAATTTCAAAAAGAAAATCAATTCTTGTGCCATCACAATTTTAGGAGTTAAAAAATGAAAGTTTGTCGGAGGGTCTGGTAAAAAATGGCAGTTTAAAAGTCAAGATTTCTATCTTGTTTAGGGAGTAAGGTTTTCTCCAAAAAGGCATCATTAACGGCAATATGTGTGTATTGTTTATAACTCGATTTTAATTGAGTGTTGGATGTGCCAGTTTTAAATTACCCGTTAATTTAATTTCAATTTCTTCCAGCGATTTTCCTTTTGTTTCCGGTACACGTCTTTTAACAAATATAAAGTACAGCAGACATATAGCTGCGTGCATACCAAATGTTATATGCAATCCAAACTGTTGTTT
>JAYVZR010000266.1:0-4682 GCA_043783135.1 Ferruginibacter sp.
CTTGCCTGTTACAAAAAATTTCCCTTCCACCCAATCCCTTTCCACTTTGGTAATTTCCATTTCTCCCTTAAAACCATCCCAATATTCTATTTCCCCGTCTTCTATTGTTGAAATTTGAACATTATTATGTTGACCGAATATTTCTTTATGGCCAACCTCCATATCCCTCCTGTCATAAGGAAAGCCAAAGCCTGCGCCATTGTTATCGCCAATAATTCTTCCTGTTGCTTCAAGTGGCATTATGGTAGTAGCTACCCAATCTTTTCCATTAATCTTTGCTGTCATTGTCCACCCACCTGCCGTTGTAGGAATACCATCCGGATCCATTTTATTTATACCGGCGGCAAGTTGCTTTGCATCGCTCTGGGTTTTGCTTTGGCTGCCGCCACAGGAAGAAAGTACGGTTGCTGTAATGAATAGTAAAATAGCCTGCTTCATAATTAATGTGTTTTAATTTTTAAATTAATAGTGGATTTTAATTTGTGCGGCTGCCAGTTATTGCAACTTGCTATTACATTACCTGATGTTTAAGCAACCGTTACCTGGAAAAAAATTGTTTGTTAAAGATGCAGGATAAAACGACCGGAGGCAATCACTCATTTGAGTGAGTGATAAGTTTGCAGAGTTTGCTGAAAAGAGTTGATAAATAAAATTATAGGGGAGCTGCTATTTTTTGTGATAAGTAATTACACAATATGTTCGCCCAGTGCTTTGCCAATGGCTTCTTTACCACTATTTACGTGTAGTTTTTGGTAGATATTTTTGAGGTGTGAGCGGGCGGTATCAAACGAAATATTTAAATCTGCCGCAATCATTTTAGCACTATATCCTTTAATAAGTAATTGCAGTACTTCTATTTCCCTGGATGACAAAAAATATTTATTGCTTTTACCATGCTGAAAACTGTTAAGCACTTTGCGGGCAATTACCGGGCTCATGGGCGATCCACCTGCTATTACTTCCTGTATGCCATCAAATAATTTTTGCGGTGGGGTTTGTTTCAGCAGGTATCCGTTAGCGCCTGCACACAGGCATTGAAATAGTTTTTCATCGTCTTCAAAAACCGTGTACATAATTACAGATGTTTGTGGCCTTGTTTCTTTTACAAACCGAACTCCGTTGATGCCGCTTTCGCCGGGCATGTCTATATCCATCAATACCACATCGGGTTTATATACCCTGGTAATAGTAGCGGCATCATTACAATTATTGTACTCGCCCACCATTTCATAGTCGGGCTGGTTTTTAAGCAGGTAGGCAAGCGATTCCCTTAGCTTGTCATTATCTTCAAATATGATTATACGTACTGGCAATGATCGAAAGTATGATTTGTTTATTCAATTTTGTATCACTCAATTGGGTTTCATCCGGCCAGGGGAATGATAATTTCAATAAGGGTGCCTACGCCTGGCGCTGTTTCAATAGCGGTACTCCCTTTCCATTTTTCTGTTCTTGAACGGATATTTTTTAATCCATTACGATGGCTCATAACAACCGGTTCAAACCCTTTTCCATCATCTTTAATTTTCATGCAAAGCTTACCGCTCTGCCATTGCAAATTAATCCAAACATTACTGGCCGATGCATGTTTGATAATATTGTTCATGGCTTCTTTGTAAATGAGATATACATCCCTCCGTTGTTCCATATTCAATTTTTTTGTGGCAACATTTTCATCCATTGCAAGATGGCAGAGGGTATTGCTGTTATCAAACAAATCGGCTGCATAGCGGCGCATACGCAGCATAATTTCTTCCATGGAATCATTACGGCTGTTTACATTCCATATAATATCGTTTAAAGCCTGGCTGGAACCGGTAACTTCTTCTGATATACGTTGTAAAAACTTTTCTGCCTCAAGTGGTTGTTGCAGGTTTTTCCGGCTGATTTCTGAGAGCAGGTTAATATTAGTAAGTGTGGCGCCAATATCATCATGCAAATCAGTGGCTATGCGGTTACGTATTTTTTGCAATTTTAAAAATTCCCTTATGCGGTAAAGATATAAGGCATAAAAAAATAATAAAACAACAAAACCAATCAGTAAATAAAACCACCAGGTTTGCCAAAATGGAGACTGAATCATAAATACGAAACCTGCCAATGCACCCGATTCTGCATTCCATCCAATTGTTCTTACCTCAAAACGGTAATGCCCCGGTTGAAGGCTTGCATAAGAAACAGCATGGAGGCTGGCTGGATGGCTCCATGCCGTATCCGCACTGCCCAATAAACGATAGCTATATAAAATTTGTTTTTCATTGATAAAAGCAGGGGAAGAAAATTCAAACTCTACCTGGTTTTGATAATATTTCAACTGCACTTTGGTACCTGCATAATATTTGCTGTACTTAAAAGACGTATCGCCTAAATTAACCGAAGTAATATATGCGGGTGGGGCTGGTGTTTTCTCTATTTCTCCATCAATAATATTGACCAGGCCATTACTTGTAGTAAACCACAAGGAATGGCCATTCTCCGGTGAGATCTCATTGACCTGTGCAAAATAATTATTTATTCGGCTAAAATTAAAAACTCGAAATGAGTTGCCTGTCGGTATTAATTTATCAATGCCCAGGTCGGAGCCAATCCATATACAACCATTTGAATCTTCGGCAATAGTGCGACCCCAGTTAGACATGAGTCCACTCTGAAGATTAATATGCTGTACGCTGTATTGATCCCCGCTTTTTTCAATTAACTGTACAATACCCCCATACCTCGTTCCTATCCACATATTGCCTTTGCTGTCTTCGTAGAGGCAACGAACATTTTTATCGGGGAGCAGGGATGAAAAATCTTTTATTGATAAACTTAGCTGGTTGCTGTCCGGTTTATTATTATTGTTGGAATACCGGATGCGGTATAAACCATTACCCCATGTGGCCACCCATAAATACCCTTTTTTATCAATGAGTAAATCTGTAATGCGGTAAGGGATGTTTCCACCATAATACGATTTGTTTTGGAAGCGGGTTACAAGCCCGGCATGCGTGCCATTGAATATATTTCCATGGGCATCCATCACAGAACAATACACTATGCTTTGCGGTGGAGCCGTTAAAATGTAATTTTCAATTAGGGAGTTAAGGGTGTCATATTTTCCAAACCTGTTATCGTTTACAAAAAATAACAAAGGCCGGCTATTTTTTACAAAACCGGTATAAACAAAATTATCTTTTACTTTAACGGGATAAAAATGATTGCTGGCAGTATTAAATAATTGTGTACCGGTTTGTGTACCAATTAAAAATAAATCCTGCTTAAGGCGCAGTAAATAGCTTACATTATTTGATGCTGATTTATTATTGCCCGAATAAATGCGGATACCATTTTGGGTAACCAATTTTACCAACCCCAGAGAAGTGCCTATCCATATATTTTTTTCTTTATCCTGGTACATGCAGGTTATATCATGAGAAGGTAATCCATCCTTTTCAGAAAATAGTTGCCAGCCTTGTCTGCCGTCAGGTAGGCCGTTATCCGGTTGCATTTTTACCAGGCCATTGGAAGTGCCTATCCAAAGGTTTCCTTTTTCATCTTCCATGATGTCGTTTATCGTATAATCTTTTAGTGCAGGCAGATTAAACGGAGCCGCCAATAAAGTAAAACCGGGATTATGATTGCCTTTTTGCTGAATGGACAAAAGCTTTAAACCATTATTTGTGCCAACCCACACCCGGTTTTTAGAATCTTTATAAATTTTATTGGTGAGGTATGCATGCTCTTTTTTTATTTCGGCAACAAATTCAAATTGCCTGTTTAGTATCAGCAGCGAACCCTCAGATCCTCCTATCAAAAGTGAATCGTTGATGTAAGTAATATCATTATACGAAGAATGGGGGAATTGCTGAAGCGGCTTTACCAGTGTATTGTTTTTTAGTTCATGCAGGCCACTACTGTCTGTTATTGCATATACCCTGTTATTTTGAGTTGTATAAAAACGGTTGATAACAACTTTTTGAAAAGCTGCTTTTTTAAAAACAGCATCGTTTTGTAAAATGTCAACCATTCCATTGTTTTCTGCGAGATATAATTTTCCATCAGGCGATTCGTACATGTCATTCACCAGGTTATGAGAAAGGCCGTTGGCGATAGTGTAATTAGTAAATTTATCCCCATCGTATTTACTCAGGCCTTCCCATGTAGCAATCCACATAAACCCTTTTTTATCCTGTAAGATGCGCCTCACAGGGTTTGATACCAGGCCATCTTCAACTGTATATGTTTTAAAAATGAGCTGTTGCCCTGTGGCATGAAATGAAAAAAAGAAGCAGCAGCTTATGACGGTCCATCGGTTCATAGCTACAAATTTAATCTGGATTTCGTGAGCTGCAGCACAAAGGCTTAATTATCTTTTGTTCTGTTTGTACCATTGTAGTTTCCATCTCAGGGCTGCGGTTTTAAGTATTAATAAATTAAGCCGGCGATATAAGATATTTTTAGCAATGAGTAAGCACAGAAAGATATTGCTCATTTCTAATTTTGATAAGAAATGCATTAGCTGATTTATTAGCACTGTTACCGCCGCAATTTCTGCATTAAAATTTTCGTTATAAAAGAGATACACTTTAATTATACTAATACCGGCTGCATTTTAATATGGCTGTTTTGCCGGCCATAAAATAAAAATTAAGTATGCTGTAATAGATTTAGAGTGCATAAATGTTTATTTTTGATTTGAT
>JAYVZR010000267.1:0-4676 GCA_043783135.1 Ferruginibacter sp.
ATTGGCTGGGCAATCAGCATTGCAAACCAACAAAGCATCATAGCTCCATGAAAATGTTGTACCGTAGTAATACCAGTAAAAGCAGGGAACAAACTAAAATAGGTTCTGAAAAACCCCCAGATTACGAAAGCTAAAATGATGATGAAGAAAAGACTAACGTTTTTGTAAGATGTTTCCATGATGCAGGTGTTGGTTTGAAGATGTGATTTGAAGTCTATGGATTGGTTCTCTGTAAATGTGTTCATCTGGCCGACTGGCCAGGGTAAAGTTTGAGCCGTTTATGCTGATATATTTTTTGTTGAGGTATTTTAATCACAGTACCATTGTGCTATACTTTGCCATGTGCGCCGGCATTTGTTCATAAAAAACTTCATGATTATACCGGGCATCCAATGCTTTAAAGCGGGCAATACTTTCGGAGGCAAATGGGTTGGCACCTTCATTGTGCAGGTCTGCACCCAGTTGCGAAAGCTCTTCTAAATAATGTGCAAAATCCTGTGTGCCGGGGTACATATCAATAAAGGCGGCAGGCTCATCATGGGCATTCCAAAATGTATGCACAATACCCCTGGGCCTGAAATGATAACCACCGGTTGCTATTTCTACTACCTTGTCACCTTCCAGCACACTCACAGTACCTTCTATCACCCTCATTATTTCATCCAGTTCATAATGCACATGCGGCGGTGGCCCCATCTGGCGTGGGGCCAGGTAAGTTTCAATGCACGAAAACTGTCCGTAGGTTTGTGCATGGGCTATTTTCACACCCACCTTCATACCCAGCACATTCAGGTATGGATTGTTGTAAGCATTTTCTCCAGCCGGTGTGTACGCTGTTTTAAACTGTTGTGTGGTCATTTGTTTATTTTTAATATTGTTGACATTGTTGTGTTTTATTTTCAGCAACTGGATAAAATACTCACTAAAAGAATCAATCCCCATTGCTATGATTATAAAGAACACATTAATTAACCAAACCCTCGGCACCTTTTGCAAAAGCCTTAAATCATTAAGCCCCAACTATTATTTTTATCAGGATAGTTATCATTTTGATATTTTTTTGTAATGATTTTATATGATGGTTAAGCTTTGTCGTAATAAGTGTACTGTAGGTAAACAGCCATAAAATTTTATTTTAAATTAACCTTAGAGTATATTTTCATTTTTATAGGGCATAGATATTAATTTAACATTGCTGTCTTACTGCTTAGTAACAGGTTATAACGCCGGTTGTCAGGTTGCTTGCTAACCTAAAGAGTTACCTTACACATGCATTGCAAATGTATCTTTCTTCAATAAGCTGGTATTGTACAAATGCGACAAAATGGTTTTAGCCAAAATTTACAGTTTAATTACGAAGTAAATAGTTTACGAGATTCATGTCAACCTTCACCAGATTATTGGGCGACACTTGTAGGTATTCTTTAAAATATCGTATCATGTGACTCTGGTCGAAAAACCCATTGTCGTAGGTTAACTCCGCCCATGTTGTACTTGGATTAGCTTCCAAATATTGTACTGCAGATTTAAAACGAAAAATTTGTGCATATACTTTTGGGCTGATGCCTATCTTTTCCTGAAAATATCTTTCCAAAGTTCTCCGGCTTATTGATAAGGATTTTTCAATTTTTTTGATGGTGATGTTACCCTGTGCCTCATGAATTATTTGAAGTACCTTCTTTTCATTATCACAGTTATCTATTACTTTTTGCTGTAGAAAAAAATTATTTAAAACATCAACCTGGTAATTGGTATCGTCTGTTGCCAGTAATTCTTTCATTAGCGCCGCTGCTTTTTCTTTACCCAAAAAATCAAATAAATCCATAGATGTATTGGCGAGCCTGTTCATATTACCACCAAACAGTTGATACATTCCCAAAGGTTGAAAAAAAACCACCATAAAAGTAAGTGGTCCGGTAGCGAAACCGTTTATTGGATAAGTTATTTGCCCGATTACATAACTGGGTTGATGGCCTATAGGATTATTATTATTAATGGTTGCTTCCAGGCGGGCATCTGCATCACTTTTTATTCTTATTAAAAAACCGGTCAGCCCATTTGGTGGTGACATCAATGGCTCAGTATTGCCCTGCGGCACTTCAATCATCCCATAAGAAAAAATGTATTCTGACAGACGGGTATCTGTCGGGAAAAATGTGTATTGTATCATTGCTGTTGCTGAATAGAAAAATGTTTTAATCAGCGTATTTTATTAAGGCTTTTATTAATTGAAATGCAATTACCTGAACGGGCTGATCAACAAGTTACTTTTAAAAAGATGAATGATTGATAAATATTATAATCTTTATCAAAAACTGAAAAACGTTGTGATCAAGATCATACCATTTTAAAATGGATGATTCTGCATCTTTCAATTTATTTCTTCTTCAATATTTCTTCGCCAACCTTTAGCAGCATCCAGCCCGTAACAAAAAATATCAGCAGTACAGCACAGCTCCTAAATGGAATCTCATTGCGGAGTAAATTTTCTATAATAGTTGGTGAGTAAGTTGTATGCAAAGGAATCTGGATCTTCGGTACAAAATAAACGGCGGTTACAATTAAAATCCATAACTGGGCAACTAAAAAAATAGTTACCATCCATTTGGGTATGCCCACCGGCCGCCGCCAAAACATAGCAATACATAAAAACAGCGGCAGGTAAGCAGGTAATAAATACACTGCTCCAAACATGGGCCCTGTCAACAGGTGCCGGAAAACAAACCAATCCTTTTCACCAATTGCAGGCCACAAGGCATAGTTAATAAATTTCTCTGCGTAGTCTGTACCTGTTGTGTAAAAAGTGAGTGCAAATACAAGGATAAAAAGCCAGCGGGCAAAAGGTTTGGTTGTTTTCAAAAAATCATTCAGCAACCATACTACAATCAATACCTGCAATAACGCCGGTAATACCTGCAGCCACTTGTTTACAGGTAAATGTTGCTGTTGAAATCTTGTAACAAAAACAGCAGTCACAGAAATAATTCCGGGCAAAGCTGCAGCAGCCAGTACTTTCAGGGGAAATATTTTACTCCCCCATTTTAGTAGTACCAATGAAGCCGCTACCATCACTATAGCAGGGATATAGCAAACAATAATTATGCGGTGGTCAAAGGTTTCCATTACCGGAACAATGTTTTGCTGCACACTGTTTAAGGATGGATAGAGTACAAAATGCAGCATCATTATTACACCTGCATAATAAAAGCAGGCAATAAAGTAAATGAGCATGGCCCATAAGATTTTCTTTTGCATGGTAAAGTATTTTCTTTTTATGAACTGACTTTTAATTATTAAATCAATCCCTGCTGGCTGGTATCCGCCGCTGTGGGAACTAATGCTAAATTCTGGTACAATTTTCGGCTCACCAAAAAAAGCCAACTGATATCCCATGCCAATAAAAAACGTTGTGTAAGCCCCTTGAGTGGAATAGGGCTGGCAAAGTGAACAATTAACAATACCAGGCTGATCACGCCAAAAAACACAGAAGTTTTTGCAAAGCCTTTCCAGTTTTCATTTTTCTTAAAAACAAAGCCCCATGTAAACATTGAAATGGCCAGACTGATCAATGCAATCAATGCTGCTAAGGCGTGTATTAAGCCATGGGGTGTTGGCGGCACCACTGGCACATCTGTGGGGAATATGGTAAGCAACAAAAATCCACTACAAAAAATGCACAGGGATACAATACTTTTTTTAGATGCTTTGATATTCATTGACAATCCTGTTAAGAGTAGTGCTACTGCAATTGTAAGCGAATAACCAGCAATCTTCATCAACCAACTGTAATTACCAACTGCATATTCACTTACAAAACAAGACAGCATGTTTTTATCTGGCCGTAAAAAATGCAGGCTGCACACTATTACAAAAAATAGTATGCAACCTGATAAGCCAGTGAGTGCAATGGTTTTAGTATGTTTCATAAATGCTGGTGGAAGTTTTAAAAGTGAACCTGTAACAATGATTTGGTTGCCATTATTTTTAATTGCTTTTCATTTTTTTTTCCGCTTCATCCAGCTCTTCCTTGGTTGCCAGCTTGGTTCCCTGGCCGCTAACAAAGTACCATTTGCCATTTTGTTTGATGTAGGTTTCGGTTCTGATAACGGTGATAGAAAAATCCCCGCCAGGTGTTGCAAACACAACATCCAGTATCATGTTCTTAACCGCTGCATCGCCATTGTAAACTCTTAAGATATTAGTGCCGGGCTTTGGTGTAACAGATTTAAAACTGGCGCCCTTGTCTGTAAAACCCTTCTTCCATTCTTCAAAACCATAAGATACTTTTCCTTCTGGCCCCACAGCTATATAGTCGTCATTCAAATAAACAGTGCTGTCATTAATCATTCCCAATGCCTCAATGGCTTTCCTGTCTTCGGGATAGTTGGTGATATTATATTTATCAGCAGGCGGAATTTGTGCTGTAATACCGGTTGATAAAAAGAGCATAAAGATTACTGAAAGCATTAGCATCTTAGCGTTGTGTTGTTGTTGCATATTTTGTTGGTTTAATAATTATAAATAAGGTTCCGTCAGTTTTTTATTTTCACTACACCCTCTGCTACTTTGGGAAACTTAGAAAATACCAATGGGTCATGTCCGGGAATGATCAGGTCAATATTTTTTACCATCCTTTTCATTCTTTTTAAATTTTCTATAAAAGCTTTTTGATCAAA
>JAYVZR010000268.1:0-4676 GCA_043783135.1 Ferruginibacter sp.
GGTAAAAGTAGGTTTTTGTCGTTATAAAATTCAAATTATTTCAGGTATACACATAGTGCTGCCGTCAACATGATTGTTGTTTTAAAAAAACACCCTTTACGTAAAACTGATTTTTATTTTTATCCATCGTCAGTAAAAATTACTGCTATTAGTTGCAGGGTTTGTTTCTTACAACAGGGGCATTCATTAAATACAACTTTAAACTGCTCCGGCAATCTCACCTGCCAGGATGTTTTTATTTTGGCAGGGTGAGGTGGTATTTGCATCAAAGCACAAATAATTTTCAGGCGTTCTGTTCTGCCCCTGTTTGCAAGGTATCCGGTGGTTCTTATTTTACAAAACTGTTTTGGCAAAATGTGTTGCTCAAAGCGCCTCAAAAATTTGGGGGCCGGGATGCTCATTGTTTTAGGTTTGTTGTTGTCGGCGTAGTCTTTGTATTTAAAGGTTACAGCGTTGTCGTCATTACTTAAAATCCTGCTGTTGTTTATAGCCACCTTGTGGGTGTACCTGCTTAAATATTCTATCACCTGCAACGGGCCTGCAAAGGGCGCTTTGGCATATACTATCCATTCTTTGCCGTAGAGGTTTTGGAGCAATTGCAGCGTTCCATTTTTATCAATGAGTGTTATCTTATCAGCATTTATTAAAGCACGTACCCCTTTTATAAAAATAGCTTTATATACTGCTGCCATTGCCTTTACAAAGAACCATCTGCATTACGGGTAGCATTTTGCCAGTTTACAGCATTATTTTTTTTATCTGCGGCAATACCGCCGCCGCTTACAATGCAGTGTATATGCGCCTGCCTGCCGGCAAAGGCAGGGATGGAAACTAAGCTGCTGCCCCCAGGTGTGCAATACACTGATGATACCTGGTGTAGCACCGGGATATTTTTTATCTGCTGCAAATTGCAACAGTGTTTTTGCACTGGCATCAAACAATAATTTATATAACTGTATTCTATATACCAAGTATGAGGCTGTTTAATTGATTTGGCAATGTAAATACAACGTGGTAATAATTTACCGGAAGCAGTTCTGCTCTTCTATCATCTATCCATTGCGCCTGCTGCATGCCGCCACACCCCGGGCAGTGCCTGTTTCTGCAACTGTGGTAAACATATTTTACCTGTCCGCATGGCTCATGGTTACATTTATATATGTGGTAGCCCAATACACTGGTGCGGCATTTTTGCAATTGGCTGAATACATTTTTTGTATGTGCATTGCAATTGATAAAAGAGGTATTGCTGATGATAGATTGTACAGTAGCTGCCTTTTTACTGGCAGCCATATTTATTTATTTTTTATGGTTATACTTTGAGCAATAACATCGTAGGGGTTTACAACACTATTAATATGCTTTGTGCTGATGTGCACATACTGCATTGTTTGCGATAAATGATGATGCCCCATGAGTTGTTTTATAGCAGGCAGACCTGCACCGTTTTCCAGCAGGTGTGTAGCATAACTATGCCGCAGGGTGTGTATGCTGTAGCCTTTATGCTGCAGGTTGGTTTTGGGTAATACTTTTTCTATAATGTGCTGCACACTTCTGCAAGTGTATGGTTTACCTTTTTGCGTACCATTAAATAAATAAACAACTGGTTTATATTTTAAGTAGTAGGCCCTGAGTGCGGTAAGGATATTATTGGACAATGCAACAAACCTGTCTTTTTTACCTTTGCCTTCTACCACTTTAATACACATGGCTTTACTGTCTATATCTTCTATTTTTAAATGTGCCACTTCGTTTAACCGCAGGCCTGTACTGTAAATTAGCGAAATAATCATTTTGTGTTTTACGTTATCAATAGCATTTAAGATAGCAATAACATCCTGCACGGGCATGCACACAGGGAGTTTAGCCTCTCTGGCAGGAAATAAAAAGCCAGGCACCTGGTAAGGTTTTTGTAAAACATGTTTAAAGAAAAAAGCAAAGGCCTGTGCAGCCATTTTAGATTTTACCCTGCTGCAGCCAAGCGTTTTAGTGAGGTAGATTAAATAATCAACTGTTTGCTTATAGGTTAATTGTGATGGCCTGCAATCAGCATAATAACTGAAAAGGTAACGAAGTTGGGTAAGGTAGTTTTTTGCAGTAGCGGGGCTGTAATGGCCGGCTGCAAAAATGTCGGAACTGCGTTGCAAAGCATTTGTTGCAAATTGTGTCAGCGTTTTTTTTCCATCTTAAAATATTTTTTATGAAATGGAAAAGTAAAGAAGAATACGCAAAGTTCATTGCGATAGCAATGTTGGTTCAACTCGCTAATATACGCAAGTTTAGTTTTTGAAAATTAAACTTGCGTCATACGGGCTTGTTATGTAAATGTATACATAAATAACAATATTAAATACGTAAGTTTGTAAACCTGCGCTTTTTCAACCTGCCTGACGGCAGGCAGGTTGTTTATTTGCAACAATCCAAAAAACGAAAGTTTTTACAGGCCTTTTTTTCGCATTATATTTAAAATAAAACTGCCTTAAAGGGCAATATTAAAATATTCCTTTAAGGCAGTGTACAATAATTTTTTTAGCAGCAATAATTAATCCTTTACAGTAAAGGCGGCAAGTATATCTCCCCATAGCAAGGATACTTTACCTTTATCGCTGATAGTAATATCCATTTTTTCAGCAAAGGGATTTGCTTTCTCTCTTTTTACTTTTACCCTTAGGGCATCACTAGCCTCCTTATAATCAAAAGCGCCCCATTGGTTCCATGTTTTGTTAAAAATAATTACAAACTCATTGCCATTGTCGATGGTAAATAAACCGTACTTACCTTTTGCAAGTGGCTTGCCGTCAATCTTTACATCTTTGTCTGTTTCAAAAACAGTTGCTTCGTTAGCACCGGTGCGCCATACTTTACCTGGCATTGGCTCAAGGTTTTTACCAATTGTTCTGCCCTTTACAGAAGGCTTGCTGTAATTAATTTTTACTGTTGCACTACCTATTTTTTGCATCACTGAATCAGCAGGGCTGGGCCTTTTTGATTTGTCTTCAGTATTTTGTGCAAAAGCACCCAACGAAATAAACGACAGCACTGCGAAAATGCCTGCAGAAAGAAAATGTTTCATATAAATTGTTTTAGATGTTTAAAAATATGAATTTATTGCTAAACCCGTGCCTAAATATAAAAAATTAACCTAAACCTAATGTTTATTATTTGTCAATGGTAAATGGTGAATGGAGAAAGTCAATTGTCTATAATTCACTATTGACTATTGACCATTTCAACCACCCACTTATTTTAGCACCGGTAATACAATGGAAGAGGGATGTTGTGCATCATGATAAATACGGATGGTGGCTTTTTGAAAATCTTCTATTGATGCATCGGGTATACGCATAAATTTTTGCGGGTTCCTGTCAACCAACGGAAACCAGCTGCTTTGTACCTGCACCATTATTTGATGGCCCTTTTTAAAAGTATGTGCCACATCGTTAAGATTAAATTTTACCGGGGTTATTTTACCTGGCACAAAGGGTTCAGGCTTTTCGTAACTGTTCCTGAACTTTCCCCTCATTACCTCGGCTCTTACCAGGCGCTCGTATCCGGCCATTTTAATTCCCTTTGGTGTGCTGGCAGTGTTTGGCTCATTGTCAGGAAAAACATCTATCAGTTTTACAATAAAATCTGCATCAGTTCCTGTTATGCTTACAAAAAGATTGGCCTCTATTGCCCCGGTCAGTGTCATATTTTCAGTAAGTGGTGATGTTTTAAATGAAATTACATCGGGCCTTGCTGCAGCAAAACGCTGGTCTTCTGCCATGTACTCATTATTTCTATGGCCAAAAACACCATTGGTATAAGGCACTGGTGTTGCAGGGTTGCTGATATATTCATTATAGCTGTCGACTGCGTTAGATTTTTGTATAGACAATTGCTGGTTACTGTTAAAATAATAATTTACCGATGTTGCATTTTTGGGTGGCCATACCGCATAACTTTTCCATTGGTTGCTGCCGGTTTCAAAAACCGTGGCTTCGGCTGCAGCAAAATTTCCTTTATCTTTTAAATAATAATTAAAGAAAGGAGTTTCCAAAGAATCCTGGAAATATTTGCTGGTATTGCTGCCAAACTGGTGTGTACCAAATTTGCTCCAGTTGCCACTTTCCCAGGCGCCATGTGTCCAAGGGCCCATAACAAGGCGGTTATTATTTTGCGGGCTTTGTTTTTCTATTGATTCATAAGTATGCAATGCACCAAAAAGGTCTTCTGCATCAAACCAGCCACCCACTACCAATACAGGTATGCTGATATTTTTTAAATGCGGACGGATATTTCTTGCCTGCCAGTAAGCATCGTAGGTATCGTGCTGCAGGTATTCGTTCCATATAACACTTTTATTATTGTAAAATTCCTTGCTATTGGTATTTTTAATGGTACCCATCTTTAAAAAAAACTGGTATGCATCTTTGGTGTTAGTGTTAAATAAAGGCACGGTGTAATCTTCAACGGGGCCTTTTCGTTCCCTGTCAAAATAACCCATAAAACCAAAATTATCCAGCAAATAAAAAGCGCCGTTATGGTTGGCATCGTCCCCAACAAATTCATCCGTAACGGGTGCCTGCGCACTAACCGCTTTTATGGCAGGGTGTGCACCGGGCAAACTTGCGGTTGCGTAAAAACCGGGGTAAGATATACCGGCAATGCCTGCACGCCCGTTATTGTTTTGT
>JAYVZR010000269.1:0-4673 GCA_043783135.1 Ferruginibacter sp.
CAATTAGAAGAAGCAAAAGCAATAAATGATACAAGTGCCATTACAAAAATTGAAAATGAAATACCTGTACGCAGAAGAGAATACGATTTTGTAAATAACTCTTTTAGAAATATGAACCCCAGCTATTTTAATACAGGTTGTTGTTGTTTTAAAGATGGCAATATCACCGGTATAGAAATTTCAGGAAATTATATTCGCTTAATTAAATGGGCAAAAGTAAATGGTATCCCTACAAGGTCAGTAGCCGAAGAAGCATCTATATTATCCATAGCCGAAAAAATTTAGCCTGTGGCTTTTTGGTGTTTTGTAAATCAACATTAAAAATAAACATTTAATTTAAGCAGGTGTTTAAGCTAAATCAATTATTATAAATAACTCAACATACAATTTAAAACAAAAAATATGTCGTTACTTTTTAAAACCTTACCAATAAGAGATATTACATTAAAAAACAGGATTGTTGTTTCACCTATGTGCCAATACTCAAGTAGTGATGGGTTTGCAACAGACTGGCACCTGGTACATTTAGGCAGCCGTGCAATTGGTGGTGCCGGACTAATTATTTCAGAAGCTACCGCAGTCTCGCCCGAAGGAAGGATATCTCTCAATGATTTAGGCATCTGGAAAGATGAACATATTTACTTTTTAAAACGCATCACTTCCTTTATAGAAGCGCATGGTTGTGTACCGGGTATACAGCTTGCCCACGCAGGGCGAAAAGCAAGCCACCATAGACCATGGGATGGGCATAAATCATTAAGTGCCAAAGAAGGTGCATGGCAAACAGTTGCACCAAGTGCCATCCCACATACTGCCGGGGAACCATTACCAAAAGCAATGACCATACAGGATATTGAAAAGGTAAAAAATGATTTTATTGATGCAACTAAACGTGGCCTTGAAGCAGGCTTTAAAGTATTTGAAATACATGCGGCACATGGTTATTTACTGAATGAATTTTTGTCGCCGCTAAGCAATATTCGTACAGATGAGTATGGAGGCAGCTTCGAAAACAGGATACGGCTATTGCTGGAAATTGTAGCAAACACCAGAAAAATAATCGGTGAAAAATTGCCGCTCTTTGTTCGTATATCCGCTACTGACTGGGTAAACGGCGGATGGACAGAAGATGACTCGGTACAACTTGTAAAAATATTAAAAAACAACAGCGTTGATTTAATTGATTGTTCTTCTGGAGGTAATTCACCTGATCAAAAAATTCCTTTAGTGCCAATGTACCAGGTTCCTTTTGCAAAAAAAATAAAAAAAGAAACGGGCATATTAACCGGGGCTGTTGGGCTTATTACTGTTGTGAGTGAAGCCGAACAGATATTAAGTGATGAAAAAGCTGATTTGATTATTTTAGCCCGCCAGTTTTTACGTGACCCTTATTTTCCTTTGCATGCTGCTAAAGAGCTGGGTGATGACATACAATGGCCGGTGCAATATGACAGGGCTAAAAGATAAAGTCTATTGTAAAATAAAATAAAAACAGTTTCCGGCAATCCGCTTTAAGTGTTATAAATATAGTTGCGAAATACCTATCATGTAGTACTTTGCTGGTTTGTGACAAACGGCATCAATATGATGTTGTTTAGTAATAATTTTAAAACTGTTGCAAATTATTGTGTAAAATATTTTTGTTTGCATTTTAGTTCAACCTTTCTAAATTTTATAAACACCTGTCATGAAGCAAAAGCTTGTACACTTAAAAATATTTCTCTGCTTTTTCATCGTCGGCTCCCTTATACAAGAAAATACACTCGCACAACAATACGACTGTAATTTTAAGCCCCCTGTGATTACCATTGATTTTGGCACCAGCCATCATGAAAAAGATGTAGACCTTTCATCCTTATCAAATTATAATGAGGTAAGGGATGAATGCCCTGCAGATGGCAATTATTCTTTTCTTACACATACGAATAGTTGTTTTAATAATAACTGGAATATCCTTACAGAAGACCATACGCCCAATGATGTTGATGGCAGGATGATGGTAATAAATGCTGCATCAGAACCCGGCACTTTTTTTATTAATTATATATCCGGGCTTAAACAGGGAATTACTTACGAATTTTCAGTTTGGCTTTTAAATATTTGCTACGGTAACAATGGTTGTGAGCCCATTCCTCCTCAAGTTGATATCTCTATTTCATCAGGAGTAAATTTAATTGCACAATTTTCAACCGGAGAAATAATGCCTTCGCCACAACCAAACTGGAAAAAGTATTTTGGCACATTTACCGTGCCGCCTGGTGCCAATGTAGTAGTGATAAAAATGGACAATACTGTCAATGGTGGTTGCGGTACTGATTTTGTTGTAGATGACATTTTAATAAAAGAATGCATGATGCAGGTACCTACAATAACAGCAGCACCTAAACCAGCAGCTGTTAAAAATGTTGTGGCAAAAACGGTTGAAAAAGAAGCTGCGAAACCTGTTGCCCCAACTGTGATTCTTAAAAAAAACAACGTAGAAATTTTAAATGCACCTCTTACTGCTAAGCCGGCAAACGCACCTATGGTAAATATAAAAAAATTACCGCCCATGTCAATACCCAAAGTTATAGCAACAAGGGCCAATCCTTTAATAAAACAAATTGAAACGGCCGAAACAGAGTTGCTTATCGAATTGTATGATAATGGAGAAATAGATGGAGATACTGTTACCATTTATCATAACAATGAGTTGCTTATTGCACATGCGGGTATCTCCGAAAAACCAATAACTGTAAAAATTAAGGTAGATAAAGAGCACCCACACCATGAGCTGATAATGGTAGCAGATAACCTGGGTTCAATACCTCCCAATACTTCGTTGATGGTAATAACAGCTAACAATAAACGCTATGAAATTTTCATCTCTTCATCAGAACAAAAAAATGCAAAAATTGTAATTGATCTTAAAGAGCCTTAAATACATTTCGCCCTAAGGAATTAAAAGGAGCCGACATATGAAAGTTCAAGGGTTTTCTTTTGTATGACTTGTTTATCAGTTTGTGTTTTTGCTAATGACCGGGCAGTTTCAAAGTTTGCTTTTGCCTTATTGTTTTTATGTTTTTGTAAAGCTCACCAAGCCGAGTGTAATAGTAATGGTTACGGGTTAATTGCAGCTTTTCTGCTTCTGCTATGGCGGCCTGTTTTAGAGCTGTTTTTGAAAGCGCGAAAGTTCTGGTGAGTGCAGCAATAGGCGAGTATTCTATTTTGATAATTGCAGCAGTTGTTAATCCTCCTCTTCATCATCATCAATAAAAATTTCATGACCGGTTCCCTCCTTCCATTCTTCTTTCTTTACTTCGCTGCCGCCAATTAAATCTGCTACCAATGATGTCCACCCTGTTTGGTGGCTGGCACCTAAACCTCTCCCGGTATCGCCATGAAAATATTCATAAAACAAAACCAGCTTTTCATTGCCGGGTTTCTTATAAAACCAGTTTTGATCTCCATTTAATTTTCGTTCGCCATTTTTATCAATAGCCAGCAGGCTTACAATTCTGTCAGTTAATACTTTTGAAACATCTACCAGGTTCATCATTTTACCGGATCCTACAGGGCATTCTACTTTTAAATGATCGCCGTAAAATTCGCCATACTTTCGGATAGACCGGATGATCAGGTAGTTGATAGGCATCCATACAGGCCCACGCCAATTGCTGTTGCCACCAAAAAGATTGCTGGTAGAATCCCCGGGATCGTATTGTATTTCATACTTTACACCATCAATTGTTATTGAATAAGGATTAGCTTCATGATATTTTGATAATGCCCTGATACCTCCATCAGATAAAAATTCATCCTCGTTAAGCATACGGTTCAGTAAATGTATAAGCCTGTCTTTTTTAACGAGAGATAGCAATATCTCTTCTCCATCACCTCGCTCTTCATTAGGCCAAAAGAGGTTGTTTTTCTTCCGGTAATCTTCAAACCAATCTACCCGCTTTTTAAAATCCGGTAAGCGCTCAAAAATTTCTTTATTCATTATACTCACGGCAAATAATCCCGTTAACCCCACTACACTTTGTATACGCAACGGCATGGGTGTTGCACCAGCAGTAGACCGTAGTGAGTCGTAATAAAATTTATCTTCTTCGTTCCAAAGACTTTGGCTATTGAGCGCCTCAGATATCATTACAAAATGTTCAAAAAATTTGGTAGCAGTATCTTCAAAAGCAATATCCTGCTGTGCAATCTCAAGTGCCATATCCATCATATTGAGTGCATACATCCCCATCCAACTGGTACCATCTGCCTGCTCAAGGTGCATCTGGTCCGATAAATTATGGCTGCGGTTAAAAACGCCAATATTATCAAGCCCTAAAAACCCTCCTTCAAAAATATTATTGCCGCTGCGGTCTTTACGGTTTATCCACCAGGTAAAATTAATCAGCAATTTCTGAAATACTTTTTTCAGGAAAATAATATCGCCTACCCCGCAGGTTTCTTTTTCAATACGGTAAACTTCCATGGCTGCCCATGCCTGCACTGGCGGATTAACATCACTAAAATTCCACTCATACGCCGGCAATTGACCGTCGGGTTTCATATACCATTCCCGCATAATCAGCAGCAGCTGGTTTTTTGCATATTCCGGATCTACCATTACCAGTGAAATACAATGAAAAGCAAGGTCCCATGCGGCATACCAGGGATATTCCCACTTATCCGGCATG
>JAYVZR010000270.1:0-4669 GCA_043783135.1 Ferruginibacter sp.
CAATACTGATGAAAAGCCTGCGATACAAATTCTAATACTGCTGGTAGCGAAGCCCGCCAGTAAGTCCAGTTATGGCCGCCATGCGTAAAAAAGAAATACCACATGAGTTCCGTATCCGCGATGGCGGCCATAACTGGACTTACTGGCGGGCTTCGCTACCAGCAGTATTAGAATTTGTATCGCAGGCTTTTCATCAGTATTGATATTTTAAAAGAAAAATATCAATTATCGGCTGGTATATTCCCGGCCGCTTTTTGTTCTGGGAGATGATTTTTATCATAGAGCTAACTAACCGGCATCATTAAATACAGAAATTTAATAGGTATTTTAAACCATCGTTGAACACGAAGGCTTGCAAAACCGGGTAGATATTTATGCCGGCATGTTAAACCCGGCAAAGCTGCAATTATAAAGCTGAACTAATAGCCAATAGTTTTTAATTTATGGGCTTACTATAAGTGTACCTGACATTGAAATTCCATGAATGGTACAATGGTATTCATAAGTACCGGGCACCTTTGCAGTGTATGCGAACGTACCTCCGCCGGTAATTGTACCACTGCTAAAACTGCTGCCATCATTAGAGGTTACTGTGTGTGAATAGCTATCTCCATTTGTCCAGGTAACAGCCGTGCCATTGGCAACTGTTTTTGATTTAGGAGAAAAAGCCATATTAGACATGGTAATTTCAACGCCCGTGTTGCCGGAAGGCGGTGGCGGGGTGGGATTGTTATACGAAGAGCCGCCCTTACCGCAGGAAATTTGTATAATAGAAATAATCGTAATAAGGGTGATTGCTGGAAAAAAATATTTCTTTTTCATTGAATTACATTTAGGTGACAATAAATTAACCTGTTATAAATCGGGATAGAAAAGAAATTGGTTGCCTGGATGAATAATTTTTTTATATTAATAGAATGGCATTACAGGAGCAAAGGCATTCCCTGCAATTATTTAAAGCCAGGATTATAGCCTCTATTTGACTATGGCTTTTCCGAAATCATTATTGGTGCGCCAAAAGCAGTGAATATGATTATCGTAGTTTTCATATTCTATTATCTGGCTTCCGTTTTCAAAACGGTAGTAATGCGGCTTTCCCTTTTCCCGGCTGTCAACATAAAAGAAGCGGAGTTTTTTATTACAAAAAGCATCCACTGAAGACACTTCACCTGTATTGAAATTATTAAAATATTCTGTTACCAGTTGCTTTAACAGGCTTTGTTGATCTTTATTAAGCTCACTGAAATAGATGCCTTCATCCGGAACACTGATATTATTTTTATCCTGTTCACTATAAACAATGGCTGTTTTTTTACGGCTGTTATATCCTTTTAGTAACTGTTCCGGTGTTAATGAATTTACCAACTGCCTGCCCATTTCTTCTTCCTTATATAAAATTACCAATCCTGCCCTGGCACTGTCTGTTATGGAATTTGAGGGATTGCTCGACATAAGGTAGGGGCTGTTTGAAATCATCTTGTTACCCTGAAAGGTAAAGTTCAGCGAAAGATGATGCCCTTCCAGTTTCCAGCTCCAAAAATCATTGGAAGACGGGTTGCCAAATACTTCAACCCAATATTCATTGCGACCGAGGTTGGGTTCAAATTTTTGTTGTATGTCTTCATTAAACATTACGGCTGTAACGGTTAAATATCCCTGGGTACTAAGACAACTGCGCAACAATTCGTGAAGAGCAATTTTCTGTGCTTCCGTAAAATGGGATAATTTTAAACCAAGCCTTTGCCCCGGCAGTCTTTCCCAATGGGTGCGCAGGCTGTCATTAAATGGTAAATGTAATACTTGCAGCGTATCTTTTTGAAAAGTGAAAAGTAATTTATTTGCCCGTTCAGCATAAGTTGGAGCAGTTATAGTTTGGGCAAATATTGCCACTGAGAAAGAGAAAGTAAAAAAAACAAGTAATGAAATTTTTTTCATAATAGCAATTGTTTGAAGTTCTGTTACACAATGATAAGTAAAAGAATAATTATTTAAGAAATAAAATTCGCCATGGCAGGCAACTTGTAACATTATGCTTTTAAGAGGGATATAATGCAATAAAAAAAGTTTACACTGTTGGCGTAAACTTTTTTATTAGTTGTGTTTTATTGACACAATAGCTGGGCAATCACTTGTTAATTTAGTTGCTGATAACAGATTTTAATGCGATATACTTATCAAGGCTTTTCATGTTATGCCCTTTCTGCCTCATGCTGCTGATAAAGGCAGGTGTAGTGCCAGTTGCTTTTGCGCCAACAACGTCATCAAGGCTTACATCTTTAAATCCAAGGTCTTTGTATTGTTTTATTAAGGCAGGTGTTACACCCTGCGATTTTAAAGCTATAAGGTCATCAGCCTTTATATTGGTGTAACCTGCATTGCGGAAGGTTTTTATATATTCAGGTGTTACATTAAGAGATTTCATAGCAATAAGGTCGCTGTTTGACAGATTAAGATAACCCACTTCTTTAAAAGAATTTATAAACTCCTTATCAATGTTCATTGATTTAAAGGCGATAATATCATCTTCATTTTTCTCATTGTCGCTGTTCCTGTTGGAATTTTTATTGCTGTTGTTCTCTTTATTTTTTTCGATGTTATCATTTGCATCCTTGTTTTCATTGTCTTTATCCTCTTTGCTAGTGTTAACTGAACTGCGGTAGTCAGCAATATATTTCCCGTCAATACCCTGTGCTTTAAATGTAATCACCTTATCCGGGGTTAGATTTTTATACCCGGCATTGCGTATCTCTTCTATGTAAGCCTTATCAATATTGAGTGCCCTGAAAGGAACCAAATTATCCAAATCAATATTTGGAAAACCGGCCTGTTTGATTGAGGTAATATAGGTTTCATTTACATCCAGCGCAGCAAGTGGAATAATATTGTCTTTGTCAAGGTTGGTATATCCTTGTTTTTTCAGCATCTGAACATATCCTTGTTTTATATTCACTAAAAAGAAAACCATCATATCCTTGTCATCTGCCACATTAATACCTTCTTTCTGCATATCGCTGCTGTAATTTTTATTGGCAATAAATTTGTATTGCCCCATACCTTTATCTCCTTCAAATTTTCCGGTAAATTCCATTTTACCTGCTTCACGTGTCAGCGTAAATGAGCCTTGTTTATCTCTTGGAAGATTGCCGAATTCACTTAACAGGAAGCTATTGCCGTTATAAGAATTATCTTTTTCTTCATCCCTGAATTGAAAATTTATTTTATCAGCTTTAATAGTGGCAAACCAGTTGCCGGCTGTTTTCATTTCAATGTTATGCTGTTCATGCTGCTTCGGTTTTGCCTTGGCTGTACTATTTTGAGCATTGGCAATGGGTTCATTAAACAGGCATACAAACAATACCATTAACGGGAAAAAGAAAAAATATTTCCAGATGGTATGTACATTAGATTTTTTTGCGTTCATCATGACTAATCGTTTTTTAAGAAGTGATTGATTATAATTGGTTGTAATACTCAGGGGGAAATGGGGCGCTGCTACTTTCAGCAGGCTCATCTGGTAGCTTTCTTTTTCCACGGTATCATTTTGCAGCAGTTGACTGTCGGTAAAAAATTCAAGGTTGCATTCTAATTCTTTTCGCCACATCCATGCAAAAGGATTAAACCATAAAAAGATAAGTACAATCTCAGCAAGCAACAGGTCAACCGTATGTTTTTGTTCAATATGTATTTTTTCGTGCAGCAATACCTGGTTATAAGTTTCCCATTCATATTTTTCAGGATTGATAAAAATATTATTACCAAAAGAACAAGGAGCTTTATCGCCGGTTATTTCTACAATCCTAAATCGGCCATCAATAATTACTGGTCGTGAGTATGCTTTGTACAACAATACTACTACCTGCGTCAAAAAATTAAGTGCAAATATGGCCACACCAAACCAGTACAGGTAAATGAACCACTGCATTACCTGTTCAATATTGATGGTGTTATTTTGTAGCAGGGGTTCCAGTACTGTACTGTTAACCTTGTTTTTTATCGACTGGCTTATATTGCCCTGTACTGCAACATTGGTGGTAGTCGTGTTTACTGTTGACGGCGCTTTTCTAAAAGACATTTGTTGTGGCACACGAAGCACCGGCAAAATAAAAGCCATTACCATGCAGGAAAGTAATATAAACCTGTTTAAATGAAAGAAGGTTTCTTTTTGCAGCAGCAGCTTATAAAAAATAAGACAGGCAGCAAGTATAAGCGATGCATATAAAATATATGGTATCATTTCTTTTCTTTTTTAATGATGTTTACAATCTCTGTCAATTCTTTTTCGGTAAGATTTTGCTCTTTTGCAAAAAAGGCCAGCATGCGTGGATAAGAATTATCGAAGTATTGGCTTACGACATCTTTTAATGCAAATTTTTGATAATTCTCCCTGCTGATTACAGTAAAATAACAGTGCATGTTGCCAGCAATTTCGTGATTCAGAAACCCTTTTTCTTCAAGTATCTTTACCATTGTTGCCACGCTGTTGTAATGCGGTTTAGGGTCTGGCAGTAGTGGGATAATATCCCTGATAAATGCTTTGTTTAAATCCCAGAATACCTGCATTATCTGTTCTTCCCGCCTGGCTAATTTTACCATAAATAAATAATTTCGTGCAATATACTACTAATTAATTAGTAGATAAACTAATTTATTAGGAATGGTGTTAATTTTA